>URNK01000080.1 GCA_900549195.1 uncultured Collinsella sp. | reverse complement strand
TCAGATGTGTATAAGAGACAGGAACTACATGTCGTCCTTTATGGGCTTTGCACCGGCACAATCGCCCAAGGTGCTGTGCTATATCACGCTCGACGGAACGCCGAGCGGCTCAGATGCCGCTGCGGTGCCGTTCCAGTCCATTATGGCCAACGCGCTCGACGTGCTGGGTATCCCGCACACGAAGTAGGGGGTTACAATCTTTGGGGCGTGGTTTGTTGTCCCATATGAGGGTGTTCACATGCCCTGCACCACGCATGTGCGGCGCTGGGATACAATACGCCGATAGCATTATTAGGTTTACAGGGGAGCTGCAATGATAGAGATCGCCGTCAACAACCTCGCGGCCGCAACAGGGGCCCGAACCGTGACGGGAGAAGCCGATCGGGTATGCCGCGGGTGCGTTATCGACTCGCGCCAGGTCGAGGAAGGGACGATTTTCGTCGCCTTTCCCGGTGAAAACGTCGACGGCAATGATTTTGCTTCCCGTGCCGTCCAGTCGGGTGCCGGCGCCGTCGTGATGACGCGTGAGCCCGAGGCCGAGCTGGTCTCGCTGGCGCAGGACAAGGGGTGCGCCATCCTGCTGACCGATGATCCCGAGGAGTTTCTGCTGCGTTTGGCGCACACGTATCGCCTGGAGCTTGGCTGCCTGGTCGTTGGCATTACCGGTTCCATCGGCAAGACGACGACCAAGGACGTGCTCGCCGCCGTGCTCGCCAAGCGCTATCGTGTCTGGGCCACCAAGGGCAATTTCAATAACCTGATCGGCATGCCGCTCACGGTGCTTTCCGCTCCGGCCGATACCGAGGTCCTGGTGCTCGAGATGGGCATGAACCATTTCCACGAGATTGAGCGCCTGTCCCAGTCCGCCAATCCCAACCTTGCCATCGTGAGCAAGATTGGTACCTCTCACATCGGCATTTTGGGCAGCCGCGAGAACATTGCCCGCGCTAAGGCCGAGATTGTCCAGGGTATGTGCGCCGCCGGCGACTTCTTGCCGCTGCTGGTTTTGGGCGGCGAGGACGACTTTACGCCGTTCATTCGCGATACGTTCGCCCAGCCTGCTGGTATCGACGTGATGCTGGCCGGCGTCTCGGACGATGATGAGGTCCGTGCCCGCGACATTCGTGTTGATGACGAGGGCCGTCCGGTCTTTACGCTCGATTTTGGCCAGGGCGAGACGATCGATACCATGCTTGCCATCCCCGGCGTGCAGTCCGTCCCAAATGCCGTTAAGGCCGCCGCGGTTGCCTATCGCCTGGGCCTGACGCCCGAGCAGATCGATGCTGCCTTTAGGGGCCTCACGATCACCGGTCACCGCCAGGAGATCAAGCGCGCCAAGAGCGGTGCCCGCGTCATCGACGATTCCTATAACGCCAGTGCCGAATCCATGGCTGCTGGCCTCGATCTACTGTGCTCGCTTTCGTGCACGGGGTCTCGCATGGCGATCCTGGGCGAGATGGGCGAGATGGGCGATGAGGCTCCTCGCATGCATGAGCTCGTGGGCGCCTATGCCGCCGCCAAGAAGCTCGACATGCTGGCGTGCGTGGGTGGTGAGCTGGCCCAGCTTATGGCCGATGCCGCGCGCATGATGGGCATGGACGAGGACCGCATCCAGGTGTTCTCCGATTATCAGCAGGTGCTCGACCGCATGGGCGGCGCGCTTGAAAAACATGATGTTGTACTGGTCAAGGGTTCCCGCTTTGTTGAGCTCGACCGCTTTGTGGAAGGTGTGTGCTAGCCCATGTTCGGCAATCCCTCGTATCCAACGTATCAGGCTTTTTTGGGGCTTGGCATCGCCGCTGCCATTGCGCTGCTGCTCATGCCGTGGTGGATCAAGCTGCTCAAGGTCGAGGGTATCGGCCAGCAGGTTCGTGCCGACGGCCCCAAGCGTCATTTGGTTAAGCAGGGAACGCCCACCATGGGTGGCGTTGTCATTCTCGTCGCGATTTCGCTGACCTGCCTGCTGATGGGCAAGCTCACCACCGAGCTCGTGCTCGTGCTGCTCGCCACGCTGGCGACCGGCGTGCTGGGCCTGATCGACGACCTGACCTCCGTTACGCATGGGCGCTCGCTCGGTCTGACGCCTCATGCCAAGATGATCGGCCTAACCATTATCTGTGTCACCTTTACGGTACTTGCCGTTAACTGGTGCGGCGTCGCCCCCGAGATTCGTTTTCCCGGCGGCCTGACGATTGACCTTGGCGTGCTTTCGACCACCATCTGCGGCCTTTCGTTCCCGTGGTTCTACATTGTTTTTTGCTGGCTGATGATCGCCGGTCTTTCTAATGCCGTGAACCTGACCGATGGCCTTGACGGTCTTGCCGGCGGCACCTCCATGATTGCCATGCTCGCCATGGCTGCCATGGCGTTTTTGCACGGAGACGTGAACCTGTCCATCTTCTGCACCGCGTGTGCCGGTGCCTGCTTGGGCTTTCTGTGGTTCAACTGCTATCCGGCGAGCATCTTTATGGGCGATACCGGCTCGCTTGCCCTGGGCGCCGCGTTTGCCTGCACGTCCATCATGACCAACACCGAGGTCGTCTCCCTCATCATCGGCGGCCTGTTTATCGTTGAGACCCTGTCGGTCATGATTCAGGTTGTCTACTTCCACTTTACGCACAAGCGCGTCTTCCTTATGGCGCCCATCCATCATCATTTCGAAAAGAAGGGCTGGGCCGAGACCAAGGTCGTCATCCGTTTTTGGATTATCGCTGCGGCCTTTGGTGCCGTTGGCCTTGCCCTGTTCTTCCAGTTGGGATAGTGGTCTTTCATGTCTCTTGCTGATGTCTTTAGCCTGCTCGTTTTGGGTCAGGGCAAATCCGGTCTCGATGTCGCCCGCTGGGCGCTGGCACATCCCGAGCGCGTAAGTGCCGTTACCGTGTATGGCGGTGGCACCTCTGAGCCCAATGACGCCACGCGTGCGCTCGAGGCTGCTGGTGCGTCGTTTGTCTATGGGACCGAACAGGTCGAGGGCGCCTATGACGTATGCGTGACGTGCCCGGGCATCTCGGAGTTCTCGGGCTTCTTTAAGGCTGGGCGCGAGCATGCCGCCCAGATTATGGGTGAGCCCGAGTTTGCCTATCGCCTGTCGCCCGATAACTGGATTGCCATCACGGGCACCAACGGCAAGACGACCACCACGTCGCTGACTGATTTTCTGCTTAAGGCTGCCGGCGAGGCCAGCGTTGCTGTCGGCAACATCGGCGAGCCGCCGGTCAACGAGATTGACGGCCGAGCCCACAACGAGTGGTTTGTGGCTGAGCTCTCGAGCTATCAGATTGCTACGACAACCGAGCTCCACCCCCGCGTGGCGGTGCTGCTCAACATCACTCCCGACCACTTGGGCTGGCATAAGAGCCATAAGAACTATGCGCTTGCCAAGATCAAACTGTTTGACAATATGGTCGATGACGATCTGGTGGTTGTCGACGTCGAAGACGCCGGCATTCACGAGTTCGATGAGTACATCTACACGCCGGGTCGTCGCATCTGCAAGGTTGCCTTTGACGAGCCTGAGGGCGAGGATGCCGCCTTTGTGCGCGATGGCAAGATGATCGTGCGCCTGAAGGGTGTCGAGACCCCGCTCATCGCTACATCCGAGCTCAAGATCTCGGGCCATCACAATGTTATCAATGCCCTGTGCGCTGCCACGGCTGCCTTGGCAGTCGGTGCCGATGTCGATGGTGTCTGCCGCGGTCTTGCCTCGTTCCAGCCGCTCGAGCACCGCGTGGAGCCGTGTGGCGAGATTGACGGCGTGCGCTACGTCAACGATTCCAAGGCGACCAACACCGATGCGGTCGAGAAGGCACTGACGGCATTTCCCGATGACGACGTGATCTTGCTGCTCGGCGGCCACGATAAGGGCACGCCGCTCACGGACTTCGCGCGCGTCGTTATGGACAACGTGCGCTCGGTCGTCTGCTTTGGCGATGCGCGCGAGCGCTTCACCGCCGCTATGGACGAGGCCGATGTCGATGGCGATGTGGATATCGCCCAGGCGGATGACCTGCGCGACGCCGTGGACGTTGCCCGTTCGCTTTCGAGCCGTGGTGACGTGATCTTACTTTCTCCTGCCTGCTCTTCGTTCGATGAGTTCTCGGGCTATGAGGAGCGCGGCCGCGTGTTTAAGGACTACGTGGCTCAGCTTGCCGCTACAGCGAAATCACAAATGGAATAGGGGTTGCGGTGAGAGAGGAGAGCCCCCGACAAGGTATGAGGAGGCCCGACTCGGACCGTGCTTCCTCACGTCGCACCACACCGCGTTCCAGCCGCGGCGGGCAGTCGTTTAGCGAACGCTATATTGCCGGCGTTCCCGCCCGTATCATGCGCCCCCGTTTGATATTCATGGCCTGCTTGTTTACCTTGGTATGCTTTGGCCTGCTGATGGTGTACTCGGCGTCTTCGGTCGAGGCGCTGCACGAGAATGGCTCGGCGACGTTTTTTCTGGGTCGACAGGCCGCGTTTGCCGTGGTCGGTGTTCTGGCGCTGATTGCCATCGTGCGCGTTTTGCCGGACAGCTGGTTTGGGGAGGATGTGCTCAGGATCTTCCTTATCGGCATGATAGGGCTACTGCTTCTGGTGTTCTTGGTGGGCAGCGGCAGCCGCGGCGCCACGCGCTGGCTCAACATCGCCGGTATTCAGTTCCAGCCTTCCGAGTTTTTAAAGCCATTTGCCATTGCGTATTCGGCCATCATGCTTGATCGCTTCTTTTCGCCCGGTGGCAACATCAACGAATTCCTTCGCAAGATGGGCATCTACCTGGGCATTTCGCTCTTTCTGATTTTTATCCAGCCCGATTTCGGTACTGTCCTGATCATCCTGTTGACCCTCATGTGCATGGCGTTGTTTGCGGGTCTCGACCCCAGATTTATCATCGGCGTGCTAATCTTCGGCATTCTCGTGATCGTGATTGCGCTTGTCGCAGAGCCGTACCGTATGGTGCGTATTCAGGTTGCCTTGAACCCTTGGGCCGACGAGTATGGTGACGGCTATCAGGCCACGCTTGCCATCATGGCCTTTGCCTCGGGCGGTCTGTTCGGCCGTGGCATCGGCAACTCAACCATGAAGTACTCGTATCTGCCCGAGGCACACAACGACTACATCTTGGCCATCATTGGCGAGGAAGTCGGTTTTGTCGGAACCGTGCTGTTCTTCTTGGTGTTTGCGATGCTGATCTACTCGGCGTTTCGCATTGCCGAGCAGGCGACCGATCGTCGGGGCGCGCTCATGGCGTCTGGCTCCGCGGTCATTCTCGCGGTGCAGTTTTTGATTAACGCGCTGGGCATCCTCAACGTGTTTCCCATGACGGGCAAACCGTTGCCGTTTATTAGCTACGGCGGTTCGTCGATTATTGTGTCGCTCATGCTTGCCGGGTTGATCCTGCGCGTTTCGTACGAGAGCGCCCGCCGCGATGAGTATGACCGCCGCCGTGAGAGCTTTGCCGTTATGGATGAGAGTACCGCCGGCTTGCCCCACGTGCGCGGCGAGCGATCTTCGCGTAACGGTTTTACCGTCCTGGATGGCTCTGCGACCGAGCCGGCAGCCCGCCCGCGTCAGCGAACGGTGCCGCAAGGTCGTCCTCAGCGCCCCACTCCTCGCAATGCGGGCGGCGGATATAATCGAATCGATTTGAACTCGGACCCGTCGGCGCGTCTGCGTACCGACGACCAGGGACCGCGTGTACGAAGGGACTACCATGACCGATAAAATGACCGTTGCTATTGCAGCCGGCGGCACGGCAGGACACATCAACCCCGCGCTCGCCTTGGCCGAAGAGCTGCGTGACCGTGGCCACCACGTTGTGTTCGTGGGCCAGTCGCGCAAGCTCGAGGGTCGTCTGGTCCCCGAGGCTGGGTTTGATTTTGTGCCCATTACGGTCACGGGCTTCGACCGCTCCCGTCCTTGGACGGCGCTGACCTCGCTGTGGCGTGTCAACAAGGCCAAGCGTGCGCTCGCCAGTCATTTCTCAAAGGTCGGCAAGCCCGATGCCGCCATCGGTTTTGGTGCCTATGTCGAGGTTCCACTGCTGGGGTGGTGCAAGGGCGCAGGCGTCCCGTATCTGCTGCATGAGCAGAACTCTGTTCCGGGCCTGGCCAACAAGATGATGAACTCCCACGCCGCCCGCGTGTGCATCTCGGTGCCGGCAGCGCGTTCGGTCTTTGAGCGCGAAGGTGACCCTGGCCACGTGCTCATGACCGGCAACCCCGTACGTCGCTCGGTAATCGAGGGCGATCGCGCTCGCGGCCGCAAGGCACTTGGCGTTCCCGAGGACGCTACGCTGCTGCTCGTCTTTGGCGGTTCACTTGGCGCCCAGCACCTCAACGAGCGCGTGGCTTCGCTCAAAAACGAGCTGCTTTCGCGCAAGAACCTCTATGTGTTGCATTCGACGGGTGCCGACGGCTTTGAGGAGACCGAGCGCGCTTTGGCGCTGACGCCCGAGGAGGCGAAGCGTTACCGCGTCCAGCCTTACATCGACAACATGGGCGATATGCTGGCTGCTGCCGATTTGGTGCTCTCGCGTTCGGGCGCATCGAGCGTGGCCGAGATCGCTGCACTCGCCGTGCCTTCGGTGCTCGTGCCGTACCCGCACGCCACGGCCGATCACCAAACCACCAATGCCCGTTATCTGGTCGACGCCGGGGCCGGCGTGCTCTGCGCCGATGCCGATATCGACGGTTCTGCCTTTGCCGATGAGCTGCTGCACCTGGTCGATGACGCGGCGGCGCGCGACGCCATGCGTCAGGCGGCGCGTGGTCTGGCTCAGGATAGGGCCGCCGCTCTTCTGGCGGATGCGGTAGAGGGTTTGCGTTAGTTAGACGGGATATCGTCGGTCGCCCTCGCGCTGATGCGGTTGGTGCGGTACAGTTAACGGGTTACAGGCAGTGTTTACGCAAGGAGTACACGAGCACATGGCTGATTCCCAGACTGCAACCTCCGCGCCCGAGTTTAAGAGCGCCCACTTTATCGGTATCGGCGGCGCCGGCATGAGCGGCATCGCCCTCGTTCTGCACGAGCGCGGTTATGCCGTTACCGGCTCCGACCTTAAGACGTCACGTTATATCCGCCAGCTTACCCGCGCTGGTGTGAAGGTGCATGTGGGCCATGAGGCCGCCACGATCGACGAGGTCAAGCCCGACGTGGTTGTTGTCTCTACCGCTATTCCGGAGTCCAACCCTGAACTCGTGCGCGCTCGCGAGCTTGGTATTCCCGTGTGGCCCCGTGCCAAGATGCTCTCTGCTTTGGGCCACGGCTACACCACCGTCGCTGTTGCCGGCACGCATGGCAAGACCACCACGTCTTCGATGTGCGCCACCATGCTCGACCGCATGGGCCTGGATCCGAGCTTCTTGATCGGCGGCATTGTCGAGGGCTATGACACGAACGGCAAGAACGGCTCGGGCGACTACTTTGTCGCCGAGGCCGACGAGTCCGACAGCTCCTTCCTGTTCCTGAACCCCAACGTGGTCATTGTGACCAACGTCGAGGCCGACCACCTCGATCACTACTCGGGTATCGAGGAGATCGAGGCAACTTTCGCCAAATTCATGAGCCTGGTGGGCGAGGACGGCACCGTCATCGTCTGCGGTGAGGACCCGCATCTGGTCGAGCTCGCCAAGTTGACGGGCCGTCACGTGCTTTCCTAC
>URNK01000079.1 GCA_900549195.1 uncultured Collinsella sp. | reverse complement strand
GCGTCAATCTGAGCCTGCAGGTCGGCAGCCTTGGCGCGGGCGGCCTTGGTATCGGCCTTCACGCCCTCCTCGAACTTGGCGATGATTGCCTGCGCGCGGGCCTCGCGGTCGAGCGCCTCCTTATGGGCGATGACGACATCCTTGCGGGTGTGCTCAATCTTGTCCAGACGCTTGGCCAGGGTGGTGAGCTCGTTTTCCAGGTCCTGAACCTCGCGGTAGTCGGAGCCGTCGACGTGGCGCTTCTTGGCAGCCTCGATGGCGTTGTTGGTCTGAATCTCGGTGGTATTGAGATCGTCGAGCTCAATGTCCAGATCCTTGCGCTGGGCGTAGAGCTTGGTCATCTCGGACTTGAGCTTCACATAGGTCTTGCGCTTGGAAGCGAGCTCCTTGAGCTCCGGCATATTGGCAAGTTCGCTCTTGTTGCGGGCGAGCTCCAAATCGATCTGTTGCAGCTTAAGTAGCGTAGCGCCGGCGCTCATAAGTTCTCTCCTTTTGTCACAGTCCACCATTGGCAAGGGTTCAATATTTTAATCGCATGACGGGGGTCGACCCCGGCGTCAACCGCAGAGTTCATCAAGATATCCACGAACGGCTCCTCGGAGCGGTCGTGGCCGAGCAAGATCACCGGTAGCCCGCGCAAGGCAAGGTCTTGCGCCAAGTGGTAGCCCGCCTCGCCCGTCACGATAACATCTGCGCCCGCGGCGATGGCGAGCTCTCCAAAGTCGCCCACGGAGCCGCCCAAAATAGCGACGGTACGGCATGCGTGCTCGGCTTCGCCCCACACACGCGGGTCGCTGCCGAAGGCCGTGGCAGCACGGGTAGCAAGATCGCGCAGTGTGCACGGGTCGTTGAGCGTTGCAAGCGCGCCCAGGCCGGTGGCCTCGGGGTCGTCCACGTGCTCCAGTGAGCTCACGGGTGCGGCACCCAGCAGCTTGCTCAGGCAGACACGGGCTTCGTGCGAGCGGTCCAGGTTGGTGTGGAGCGATATGATGCTCACGCCGCAACGCGCTGCCTCGTAGAGCGCCGCGCTGCATTGGGGGCGTGCGGCATCCGCCGGACAAAACGCCTCGGGCGCCTTGATATAGATGGGATGATGCGTCAGCAGCACGTTGGCGCCGGCCTCCTGGGCGCGGTGCACATTGGCTTCGGTCGCATCGAGCGCGCAGACAACGCCGGTAATCTCCGCGGCCGGATCTCCCACAGATAGCCCAACATGGTCCCAACTCTCGGCATCGGTCTTGGGATAGCGTGCCAGCAGGGCACGCTCGAGCTCGGCGACGATCATGCGGCACCCACGATCGAGAGCAGCGTCTGGGCAAACTCGTCCAGATCGGCCGGGTCCACACGGTCATCGAAGGAGATACGCAGTGCACCCAGGGCCTGCTCGCGACCGATGCCCATCGCGCTTAAAACATGGCTCGGGTCCATGCTGCCGCTCGAGCAGGCGGAACCGGCCGATACCTCAAAGCCGGCGGCGTCGAGCTTGATAATGAGCTCCTCGGAGTCCATGCCGTCAATGTAGATCGATACCATGCCGGGCAGACGGTCGGCATGCGCATAGTCGCCCATGGTGGCGTGAATGCGCGGATGGGCCGTAAGCTTGGCGTAGAGCTTGTCGGAAAGGGCTTGCAGCTTCTCGCGCTCCTCGGCCACATGGAGCGTCAGCGTGCGGGCGGCAGCGGCAAAGGCGAGCTGCGTGCGCAGATCCTGCGTGCCGGCGCGACGTCCGGCTTCCTGTCCGCCGCCAAAGATTCGCGGGCGCAGCGGCGTGCGGTTCTTAAGGTAGAGCGCGCCGGATGCCACGGGGCCACCGATCTTGTGCGCAGCAACGGTCATGGCGTCAACTCCCAGCTCGGTAACATCGAGCGGAATATGCAGATAGCCCTGGATGGCATCGGTGTGGAACAAGGCGCCTGCGGCGTGTGCGGCAGCGGCTAGCTCGCGGATGGGCTGCACCACGCCGGTCTCGTTGTTGGCGACCATAATGCTCACGAGCGCCACGTCGTCGCCTAGCAGCTCGACAAGCGTGGCGGGCTCAATGTAGCCCGCGCGGCAGGGCTGCACCAGGTCGACGGTAAAGCCGGCGGCACGCAGCAGCGGCAGGTTGTCCAGAATCGAATCGTGCTCGATGGCAGATACGATCACGCGGTTACGCTTGCGATCGCGCTGACGAGCGCCCTCGGCAAGACCGAGCAGCGCCAGCTGGTTGGCTTCGGTGCCGCCGTTGGTCAGAACAATCTCGGACGGACGGACGCGCTCGCCAAAGCTGCGGGCAATCTCGCGACGCGCGACTTCAAGGCGCGCAGCGGCCTTGCGGCCGAGCGAATGCAGCGAGTTGGGGTTGACGCCGGCAAGCTCGCTGTCGTCGTATTCGCGCTGCGCAAGGCGCGCCTCGGCGCGCATGGGCGTCGAGGCGGCATAGTCAAGATTCACGGGTATGCGGTTTTGACCTGCGGTCATAAGGGTTTATGCCTCCTGTGCAGCTTCGTTGCCCAGCTTCTGCAGCAGCGCAACCTCGGCAGCGGGATCTTCGGATTTAAATACGGCGGAACCGGCCACGAGTACGTTGGCGCCAGCCTTGACGACCTCGGCAATGTTCTTGGATGAAATACCGCCGTCGACCTCGATGAGGGGCGACACGCCGTGGCGCTCGCATATGGCTTTGAGCTCGTGGAGCTTATGCAGAGTGCCAGGGATAAAGCTCTGGCCGCCAAAGCCCGGGTTCACGCTCATAAGCAGTACCATATCGACGACGTCGATGATGCTCTCGAGCACGCACACGGGGGTGGCGGGGTTGAGCACCACGCCGGCCTTAACGCCGCGCTGCTGCAGATGGGTGAGCGTGCGGTGCAGGTGCGTGGAAGCCTCGTAGTGCACGTTGATCATGTCGGCACCGGCGTCGGCGTACCAATCGACCGTCTCATCGGGGTTCGACACCATCAGGTGCGCGTCGACCGGTACATCGGTGGAGCGCTTGACGGCCTTAAGGATGTCAACGCCAAAGGTCAGGTTGCCGGTAAAGTGGCCGTCCATGACGTCGAAGTGCACGTAGTCGGCACCGGCGATCTTGTCGAGTTCGCCCTTGAGGTTGGCCATGTCGGCCGAGAGGACGGACGGAGCGATTTTGATGGAACCCATGGTAGTAGCCTTTCTGCGCTAGTCGGTGAGTCCGTAGAACTCTTGAGAGGGGACGCGGTCGGTAAGAATCTCGAGTGCCCTATCCAAAGTAACACCGTTGTAGAGCGTTTGCTCCACGGCAAAGGTGAGCGGAATGTCTACGCCCAGTGAACGGGCAAGTTCGCTGACGCTGCGGGCCGCGACGGCGCCCTCGACAACCATATGCGTGCGCGTCTGGTACTCGTCGAGCGAAACGCCGTGGGCAAACTCGTAGCCAAAGGTGCGGTTGCGCGAATGCTCCGAGGTACAGGTGGCAATGAGGTCTCCCATGCCGGCAAGTCCCATGCAGGTCATAGCTTGACCGCCGCGGGCGTGCACCAGACGGCTGATCTCGGCTAGGCCGCGCGTCATGATGAGGGCGAGCGTGTTGTCGCCCGCGCCGGTGCCGGCGGAGATGCCGCACACGATGGCGATGACATTTTTCATGGCGCCGCAGACCTCGACACCGGTCATGTCTTGCGACAGATAGATGCGGAAGGCCGTGGACAGGAGCAGGTCCTTAAAGGCCTCCCCTATCTGCGGATCTTCGCTGGCGATGACGGCGGCAGAAAGTCCGCCGCGGCAAATCTCCTCGGCATGGTTGGGGCCCGAGAGGGCCGCCACGCGCGCCTCGTTGCCGATTTCGCTGGCGATGACCTCGCTCATGAGCAGGCCGGACTCGGGCTCAATGCCCTTGGTGAGGCAGAGCACCGGGGTATCGGCGGCGATAAAGGGCGCGGCCTGGTGGCACACGCTGCGAAGGTGCGTCGAAGGAACGGCAAAGATGATGGCCTCGGCGCCGTCGAGCGCCTGCACGAGCTCGGTCGTGGCGACGACGTTGCCGGGCAGCTCGTAGCCCACAAGGTAGCGGGGGTTGCGGTGCTCGCCATTGATGCCGGCGGCCGTCTGCTCGCTATGGGCCCACATGGTCACGCGCTCGGCTCGCGCGGCGGCAAGGCCGGCGACGGCGGTTCCCCAGGAGCCAGAGCCAATCAGCGCAACATTCATGACTCTCTCCTACTTATCGTCGGGCTCGGTGACGCGCTTGGTAAACGAGAGCTTGGACTCCTTACCGGTCATGAGCTTTTTGATGTTCGCACGATGGGCCCACACCACGGTGATGCCGATCATCGCCATGCAAAACTTAAGTCCTAGGCTGCTGTACGGAAAGACCGCGCAGGCAGCGATGGGAAGACCGATGGCAGCGGCAAGCGAGCCCACCGACACAAACTTGGTGATGGCGACGGCCACGATAAACATGCCCAGCAGCGACAGGCCAATAGGCCAGTACCAGGCGAGGATGACACCCAGACCAACTGCGATACCCTTGCCTCCATGGAAGTTGAGGTAGGGCGAGAAGATATGGCCCCACACCGCTGCCAGGCAAATGACGCCGAGCATCCAGTCGCCGGCGGCGCCGGGGGCCATAATACTCGGCGGAAAACCATAGCCCAAGTCGGCAATGAGTGGACGGGCGATAAGGACGCAGATGGCGCCCTTAAGGCAGTCGAGCAGCAGCGTGAGCGCGGCCACCTTGGGGCCGGCTACGCGCAGTGCGTTGGTGGTGCCGATGTTGCCGGAGCCCGCCTTGCGAATGTCGGTGTGGTTGAACACGCGGCCCAGGATCAGGCCAAACGGAATCGCCCCGATAAAGAACGAGACCACGGCGCAGATGGCGGTCAGCAGAATCGGATTATGCATCCTTTTGCTCCTTCTTCCTAAAGAAGAGTCGAATGGGCGTGCCGGCAAAGTCGAAGGTCGAGCGCATGCGGTTCTCCACATAGCGCTGGTAGGTGTCGTTGACCAAGTCGCTGTGGTTGACGAAGAACGTGAACGTCGGCGGGTTGACGCCCGTCTGGGTCACGTAGTGCATGCGCAGGCGGCGCTTGCCATCTACCACGGTATGACCGAACTCGCGCAGGTCGGTGAGGAACGTATTGAGGCGCGAGGTGCTGATCTTCTGCGAGCGCGTCTTCTCGGCGGCGTCGACCATCGCCCAGATCTTCTCGACGCTGCGACCGGTCAGGGCAGAGATGCGCAGGTACTGGGCCCAGGGAGCCATGACGCCCAGACGGCGGTCGATGGTCTCCATGCAGGCCTCGCGCTTACGGTCGTCGTCGAGCAGATCCCACTTGTTGAGCAGCACAACGATGGCACAGCCGCGCTCGATGGCAAGACCCATGACCTTCTGGTCCTGTTCGGTAACGCCAACGGAGGCGTCGACGACGAGCAGCGCCACGTCGGCGCGGTCGATGGCGCGCAGGCCGCGGACCATGGAGTAGTACTCGATGTTCTCGTACACGGTGCTCTTCTTGCGAATGCCCGCGGTGTCGACCATGCGGTAGTGCTTGCCGTTGCGCTCCACGACGGTGTCGATGGCGTCGCGCGTCGTGCCGGCAATGTTGGACACGATAGAGCGGTCGGCGCCCAGGATGCGGTTGAACAGCGACGACTTACCGGCGTTGGGACGGCCGATGATGGCGACGTTCAGCGCGTCGGGGAACTCATCGGCGACCTCGTCCTCTTCCTCCGGAAGCAGGGCCACGATGTCATCGAGCAGGTCGCCCGTGCCGTGGCCATGCAGGGCCGAGAGCGGCGTGGGCTCGCCGATGCCGAGCGAATAGAACTCCCAGATGCTGTCGTTTTCGCGATCGGGGTTGTCGAGCTTGTTCACCAGCAGAAAGACCGGCTTGTCGCAGCGCTTGAGCATGCGGGCGACCGACTCGTCCTCCTCGGTGACGCCGGTGCGGCCGTCGACCACAAACAGGATGACGGCGGCTTCCTCGGCGGCGGCGAGCGCCTGGTCGCGGATGGACGTGGCAAACACGTCATCGCTCTTGAGCGGCTCGATGCCGCCCGTGTCGACGATGGTGAACTCGCGGCCGTTCCAATCGGCCGTGTGGTACGAGCGGTCGCGCGTGACGCCGCGAGACTCGTGGACGATGGCGTCCGAGGTCTGGGCCAGGCGGTTAACGAGCGTGGACTTGCCCACGTTGGGGCGTCCGACGACGGCGACGATAGGTTTCATCTGCTCTCCTTTAATGGGTAGGGTCAGCGGAATTAGTAGAGTCGGCAGGCACAATGCCAAGGATGTGCTCCAGGGTATCGAGCAGCTCATGCGGCATGGTCGACACCACATGAACCTCGGCGCCGCGACCGGTAAGGCTTGCGAGTAAATCGTCACGATGATACTCGTCAAGCGTCATGCCGTCAGCGTTGAACATGAGCTTAGGCACAAAGAGCATAACCCCCGACAGATCTTGGGGCAGCTGCTCCAGAATGTCACACGCGACGATGAGGCCGGTCACGTCCACGTTGCCGCCAAAGTAGCGGTTCTTGATGGCTGTGACGGTGCCGCCGAGACCATGCGGCGACTCCACAAAGCGCGCCACGGTGTCGCGCGCGCTGGCGCCGGAGAGGCACAGAAGACGCTGGTTACGCTCGGCGATGCCAGCGCGGACGCGGGCCAGACGCTCGGCGTCGGTTGCAAGCACGTCGTCGGTCTCGTCCAGATATGAGCGGATCATGCCGATGCCGTCGTAGTACTGCGGGTAGCCGTCGTAAAAGTCAGCCTCGGGAGGATCGATGCCAGCGTCCAGATAGAACTCGTCGCTCATCTGGAAGGTGTGGCGGCCAAAGCGCTCGAAGGCGCGGTCCTGGAACGGTCGGATCATGGCGATGGTCTCGCGCGCCAGCTCGGGCTTGTCGCTGTAGGACCAGCTAAAGCGGTTTTGATGCTTGGTAAAACCGAGCGGCACAATGCCCAGGCTGGTGATTTGCTCGTGCTCCTCGCAAAAGCGCAGGGTCTTTTCCAGCTCCTCGCCGTCGTTCATGCCGGGGCACAACACGATCTGCGCATGAATCTCTATGCCGGCGGCCATGATGGCCTCGAGCACATCCATGCCGCGCTGGGCGTTGCGGCCCATCATACGGCGGCGGACGTCGGGGCTCACGGCGTGGACCGACACGTTCATGGGGCTCATGTTACGTTCGATGACGTTTTGCACATCCTCGTCGGAGAGGTTCGTGAGCGTGACAAAGTTGCCCTGCAAAAAGCTCAGGCGGTAGTCGTCATCGCGAATATAGAGCGTTGAGCGGCCGCCCTTGGGGAGCATCGTCATAAAGCAGAACACGCAGGCGTTCACGCAGGTGCGCATGCCATCGAAGATGGGGCCATCGAACTCAAGGCCCCAGTCCTCTCCCGGGAAGCGGTCGAGCTCGACGGGGGTGACGGTGTTGTCGCGCGGGTCGAAAACCTCGAGGTCGACGGTGTCGTCGTCGGCCTCCCAGAGCCATACGATCATGTCGGTGAGCTGCTCGCCGTTGACCGTGAGCACGCGCATGCCCGGCTCGATACCCACATCCCATGCGGGCGACTCGGGACGCACGTTCTTAACGAGCGCGCCCTCACCCGGCTCGGGGTCGCGGCTGCGCCCGTAATCGGCCACCTCGGCGGCGTATGCGGGTACGGTCTGGTCCATGATTAGCGGCAAAGCTCCTTGATGCGCGTGACGGCGCGCTCGATGTGTTCTTGCGGGGTGGAGGCTCCGGCGGTGATGCCGATGTGGTGAGCGTCGGTAAACCACGCGGCCTGGAGCTCGGAAGCTTCCTCGATATGATACGTGCTGTCTCTTATACACATCTGACGCTGCCGACGCCTCCTTACG
>URNK01000078.1 GCA_900549195.1 uncultured Collinsella sp. | reverse complement strand
TCGCCGCGCCGCTCCTCGATAATCCCCCAACCCGTATGGGCCAAACCGGGGTCGATACCCAAGATAACCAAGCCAACCTCCCCTCGTCACCAGCACAGCACAAGGCAAGGCCCCGCGCATCATTCACGAACGTCTGTTCTAGAATAACACAACGGGGTCAAGATGCTTAGTTGAAGTATCGGGGTTGGCAGCGAATCCCATCCCCAGTTTAGTTCTGCGAGAAGAATGGGAACTGTCGGGGATCAACCGGCGGATGCGGCATCGGACCACCCTGAGGCCCACCCTGCGGTCCGCCCTGGCCGCCCATCATCTTATCGATGGCGTCCTGAACCTCGCCCTCGAACTTTTTCATTCCCTCATGCAAACGACGCTGA
Source organism: uncultured Collinsella sp. (assembly GCA_900549195.1). GTDB lineage: Bacteria > Actinomycetota > Coriobacteriia > Coriobacteriales > Coriobacteriaceae > Collinsella. The sequence goes on along the minus strand of URNK01000078.1, from coordinate 7,554 downwards.
CCGTCCTCAGAGCGCAGCTCCTCCATCTGCTCGGGCGAAATACCCAGTAGCTCGCCCAGCACGCCCATCATCTCGTTTCGCACGCGCTCGCTCGTATCCTCGTCAGCAAAACGGCGCACCTCGGCGCGCGCCAGCGAATCGACCGTCATACGCTCCTTGCCGTTAAGCCCCAGGTCGGACCACGCGAGCATATACGGCCAGGCACGCTCGGCAAACGAACGGGCCGAGACGATCGGCGCCGTCGGCAGTATGCGGCGGGCGGCCTCGCCCTGACGCACGAGCATCAGCAGCAGCGAGCAGGCCTCAGGCTTGCCAGCGGCCATCGGGATGTCGTCGAAGGGTCGGCTGCGGTCCACGTGCGCCTCGAGCGCGCCATCGACCTCACCCGGCTCAAGCCCGCCGAGCAGCTGTGCCGCGCGGTCGAGCATATCGACCGGACCATCGAGCGTCGAGAGCGCCTGCGCCAACACTCGCTCCATGCAGTCTTCCACCGCGTTGAGCGTCACGAGCTCTTGGGGCACCACGGCAGACGTGCGGTTGCGCACGCGCGCCACAAACTCAAGCGTCGACAGGTACACATCGCCAAAGGGCGCAAAGTCGCCCTGGTAGCCGCCGCAAAGCGCCGGCGCCGCCAGCGCGTATTCGGTTTTGGACAGCGGGCTCAGCGCCATCGCACCCAGCTCGAGCGCCGTGTCCTCCAGCATGAGGCCCAGCGTGCGCGAGCGCAGACGCTCGGCATCGCCCGCCGACACGTCGCGATCGAGCACACGCGCCGCATCCGGTGCATCGCGCTCGACGGTGCGAATGTGCAAACGCTCGGCGATGGCGCGGACGGCGGCACAGCGGGCAGCCTCGGCCTCTTCCTGCGCCGGCGTAAAGATACGGTTGCGCCCCAGCACCAGGCCAATCACATTGCGCGGACCCAGAGCGTCGACGGCCAGCGCCGCCAGCAGGGACGACGGCAAGTCACCCTCGAGTGCCACCACAGCACGCGACGCACCGTGGGCTCGGGCGTTGTCGCGCACGGCGAGCACCAGCGCCTGCCACAGCCACTCCTCGGAACGGAACTCGGGCAGTTCGTGATCTTCCAGGGCATCGAGCATCACGCCACGCTGAATCTCCTGAACCAGCAGGCTCTCCTCAAAACACGGCGCCTGGGCCACCACGCGACCGCAGTCGTCGAGCACAAACGAACCGCCGGTATACACCGACTCGTCATAGGCACCGACCGGCGCCATGCAGGCAAACCACACGCTGCGCTTGGATGCGATCTTGCGGTAGGCGCCGCTGCGAACGGCGGCAATGGCGGCAGTCTCACGGTCGGTCATGTCAAACGCGTTGAATTGGAAATACGCAATGAGGTCAACACCGGTCGGCAACATCTCGAGTTCGCGGTCCAAGTCAAAAATCACGGCGATGCGCACGCCGTCCACGTCGAACACCGGCGGCGCCCAACGCGTATCGTTGTTCTCGCCACGCTGCAGGGCAATGCTCGAACGCGCCGGCACCACATGACCGTCCTTGAGCATCATGTAGTCAAGCAGCGGCTGACCCTCAAACGAAACCGCCGCGGGCACGATGCAGATCATGTCAAGCTCCTGGATACGCTCGGCGACACCAGTCAAGCCGGCAAGCATGTCGTGCTCAAAGTCGGCAGCGCCCACCAGGCCACCGGGCATGGCGCCCATAAAGAGCGGAGCCGGAACGCACAGCACGCGCGCCCCGCGCTCGCGGGCCAGACGAGCCTGGTCCTCGATGCGGCCGCAAATGCCCTCAATATCACCCAGGCGCATATCGATCTGTGCAAGTGCGAGCTTCATGGCTCAGCCCTTTCCGTCGTAAACCATCGAAATCGTAGTAAAAGCGCCGGCCGCATAATGCAGTCGGCGCTTGCATGTGCATATGCTAGCTATGATACCCCGAGCGGGGGCGCGCTCCTAGAATGTCGCGGACCACAGCCCGTGCAGGTTGCAGTAGGCATAGACGGTACCGGTCTTGGAGCCGCCCGCAAAAAACGTCGCGGGTTTCATGCCGGGCTCAAGGTAATGAACCTCTAAGCGGCCCTCGGCCTCAAGCGCGATCCACTCAATGTAGTGCTCGGGCAGGCTGGGGTGCTCGACCGAGCCAACGCGTGCGCGAATCACGTGACCGTCGCGCTCGGTCTCGACAACAGGCACGTGTTTCTCGTGCGCCGCGTCCTCAGTGTTTGCGGTCAGTTCCGTGCAGCCGGCAGGGGTCGCAACGCCGTCGTCAAGGGCAGCGATGAGCTTGCCGTCGGGGTCCTTAAAGAATTTCGCCATGATGTTCTCCTTTGCTGATGTGCCAATGTTCTTGATGGTTCTTATGCCCAAAGGCAGACAAACCATCCACGGCATTGCAAATGAACACATAACGGATCAGGCAAGCGGTCGGGCCAAAATGCGTCGACCGTCCTGCCCACTCCAGCAGTCCCACCCCGCGCGCGGCTAGCGCCCGTCGCCGCCGAGCAGCGCCAGAACATCCTCGCGCGTGAACAGTGCCGACGAGATGCCGTCGCCGCCGAGCACGCTGTTGACCAGGTCGCGCTTGGACTCCTGCATCCGCATAATGCGTTCCTCGATCGTGTCCTTGGCGATGAGCTTGTACACGGTCACGGTATGTTGCTGGCCAATACGGTGTGCACGGTCAGTTGCTTGGTCCTGCGTCGCCACGTTCCACCACGGGTCGTAGTGGATGACCACGTCGGCAGCCGTCAGGTTAAGGCCCACGCCGCCCGCCTTGAGCGAAATCAAAAAGACCGGAACCTCGCCCGCTTGGAACTGTGCGACCATCTTGGCGCGGCTCTCCTTAGACGAAGCGCCCGTGAGCTTAAGGAAGGCGATGTCCTCCTTGGCCAGGCGCTTACCGATAATATCGAGCATACCCGTAAACTGGCTGAACAACAGGATGCGATGTCCGCCGTCGAGTGCGCCGTGCACGAGCTCCATGCACGTATCGAGTTTGGCGCTCCCCGCCTTGTAATCCTCGTAGTGTAGACGCGGGTCGCAGCAGATCTGGCGCAGCTTGGTGAGCTCGGCGAGCACCTTGAGCTTGTCTTTCTTGAACTCGGATGCCTCGCGGTGCTGCACCTGCTGGGCGATGCGGTCCTGGTTTGCCAGGTAAAGCTTGCGCTGCTCGCCGGTGAGCTGCGCCATGACCGTATCCTCGATCTTCTCGGGCAGGTCGGCCACCACGTCTTCCTTGACACGGCGCAGCACAAACGGCGACACGAGCACCTGCAGGCGAGCGGCGCTGTCGCCCTCGGCGTGCTCGACCGGGCTTTCGAAGCGCTTGGCAAACGACTCGCGCGTGCCAAGCAGGCCCGGCATCAAAAAGTCGAAGATGCTCCAGAGCTCGGATAGGCGGTTTTCGATGGGCGTGCCCGTCAGGGCAAAGCGCACGCCGGCCGGCAGGCGCTTGGCAGCGCGCGCCACCTGCGTGAGCGGGTTTTTAATGTACTGGGCCTCATCGAGCACCACGCGGGCAAAATCCTGCTCGGCGTACTCATCGATATCGCGGCGCATAAGGTCATACGACGTTACAACCACGCCATGCTCGGCCACGCCGGCAATCTGTACGCGACGTTGCGCCTTGGCGCCCACGATGGCGCACACATCGAGCGAGGGCGCAAAGCGCTCCAGCTCGGCAGTCCAGTTGTACACGAGCGAGGCCGGACATACCACAAGCGTGGGTTTAGTGTCCCCCGCCTCCACGCGCGCCAGGATATGTGCGACCATCTGCAGCGTTTTACCCAGGCCCATATCGTCGGCCAAGATGCCGCCGAGGCCCAGGTGCTCGAGCGAGCCGAGCCACTGGTAGCCGTCGACCTGATAGCCGCGCAGTGTGGCCTTGAGCGAGACCGGCACCGTAAAGTCCATCTTGCCGAGCGTATCCAAGCGCTCGACGGTGCGGCGGAACGCGGCGTCACGATCGGCCTCGAGCGCAGGCGTGCGCGCGAGCATGCTATCGACGAACAGGGTACTCGACGCGGGAAGCGACACGCCGTCGAGCAGGTCGACGGCATCGACGCCCAGGTCCTCGGCGAGGCCAAACGCGGCTCGAGCGCCCTCGTCCAGGCGAATGATGTCGCCGGACGTAAGGCGCGCAAACGTTTGATGGCGCTTGTACGAATCGAGATAGACGGCAAGGTCCGCGGCCGAAAGCCCGCTCGCGCCCAGCTCGACATCGAGCAGGTTACTCTTGACGGTCGCACGCACCGAAAGCTTGGGCGCAGGACGCACCGAAATCTGGCGCAGACGGTCGCTGAGCATGACCTCACCCAGCTCGGACAGGGCGGACAGGCCCTCGGTCAGCAGGCAGAACAGGCGGGCGTCATCGCGCTCCTCAAACGCCAGACCACCCTCGTAGAAGTCGAAGTACAGAGCCGCCGTGTCCATAACGCGAAACTCCGCCACCTCGTCGCGGGGCGGCACGCCGGGGCGTTGCTCTTCGAAGGGACTGCCCGGAGCGCCCAGGCCAAAAAGATCCGCCGACCAGTCGCCGTAGGTAACCGTAATTTTGCAGGTCACGAGCCCATCGTCGACGCCGATCGCCATAGCAAAGCTCGGCTCGGGTGCCACGGTATCGAGCGCGGCGGGCGCGGTGAGGTCGGTGTAGTCGCGCAAAATGGGCAGCGCCATACGGCAGAACTCCCCCACCTGGTCGACAGCGATATGGACCGGCGTGCGGCAGGGCAGCAAGCGCGATAGAAACGGCGCCGCATGCTGGGCAAACGCCACATCGGTGCGGCGCGCACGGCGAGTATCGACCAGATAGGCTACGTCGCCCGAAGCAAAGCAGTATGCATCGGCCGGCAGGCGCAGATCGTAGCTACCACCAGCCGCCGGCGCGATTTTGGCGGCAAGGAGCGGTGGGCGCTTAGACAGAGCCTCGTCCTCCCCTTCTGGAGGCATCTCAACCGCCACGTCATAGGTGCGATGCGTCGTCGTCCCCCGCGACCAGGCGGGCTCAAAGGAGATGGTCTGGCCACGCAGCAGGTCCAGCACATATACGATGCTATGCCCGGACAGCGGCAACTGACGCTCGGCGACAAAACCGCTGCGGGCAAAGTCGTACGACGCCGAACGCGAGCTTGTGATGTCATCGAGATAAGCAACTGTCGTCACGACAAGGTTGAGCAGCTTTGTCGACACGTCTTCGAAGGCTTCGGGCGTATGGACAAACGTGAGCTTCTTGCCGTACGAGAAGGTGCCGCCGCGCGCGTAGGCATCAGCCATGCCGTCGATGTCCTTGACCACGTAGGAGACCGATCCACAGCGAATGCGAAGCTCGAGCGCCCAGCTAAAGCGGTCGGCAAACAGTGGATTGTAGTACGGCACCAGCGAGGGCTCCAACACCGCCTTGGGGGCATCGGGATCCACACTGCTGGCGAGCTTGCGGCGCATGCTCGCCAGCTCATCCATGCGCGCGTCCGAAAGATCGGAGAGCGCTGCCATGAGGCTGGGACTCGTGGGAACGGGCGCCGGAAAGGGAAAGTTGGGATTGACGGCCGGCGCTTTGGGCGCGGTGCGCGCAGGCTGTTTCGGCTGCGCCGTAAACGTGCGGACCGGCGTGCGCAAACCTTCGACGGGCTCGGCGCCGCTGGCATCCAAATACGCCAGAGCCGTGGCAATAGCGTGCTTGCACATACCGGGGTAACGATAGGCGGCGGGGCAATCGCAGTCGTAGTCGATCACCTCGTGCTCGTCCATGTCGAGCGCTACGTGCGTCTTGTACAGGTCGCCGCGCGAGCCGTGCACCGAGCCCTCAACCGTCACGTTTTTGGAGAAGCGCGAGCCGCTGTCCTCAATCGACAGCACGGCGCCGTTGAGCATGAGCGAACGCCCCTTCATAAAGGTGCCACTCAGCGCCGCCTCTTTCCGGAGCGCCTGCACAAACGTCCCCTGCGCCATCACTTCCTCCAATCTCACCCAGGGTAGCTTAGATAACCGTCACGCGGCCTTGGTTGCCGACGATGGCCTTTGCCTCTGCCAGCAGCGGAATCGAGCGTGCGTTGACCTTGGCCGGCACCTCGGCACGCAGCACGCGCCCGTCGACTTGCTCAATAAAGATCTCCACGCGGTCGCCGCCCGGGTTGGTGGTGAGCACCGTGGCCAGGCGCGCCATATTGCCCTGGCTAAATCGGCTGTTGGGCACCATGACCTCAAAGACCTTGGGCTTGTTTTTCTCCTCGCTAAGCTCCAGCGGCACAATCTCCTGCGCGATGATCTGGTCGCCGCGGTCCGAGCGCTCGAGCTTGCCCTTAATGCGCACAAACGCGTCGGACAGCTGCGCGCCGGTCTCGGGATCGACCTCGCCGTACAGATACCCCTCGGCCTCCTTGTAGGTCTTGGGGAACACCACGACCGTGGCCTCGCCTTCCATGTCTTCGAGCTGCACGATGCCCATGGGGTCGCCGTTTTTGGTCACGCGCTTGGACACGCTCGAGACCATGCCGGCCCACCACAGCGCCTTGCCCTCGGGAATCTCCTGGTTGATGGTGCCGCCCGTGGGGTTTTGCACCTCGTATCCGGTGTCGATCTGCGAGAACGAGAAGTCGCGCGCCTTGGCTAGTGCATACTCAAACGGACGCAGCGGGTGGTCCGAGACGTAGATGCCCAGAACCTCCTTCTCCTGGCTCAGCTTAAGGTGGCGGTCCCATTCCTGGCCATCCGGATCGGGCACGCTCACCTCAAAGCCCGAGCCCTCAACGTCGCCAAACATATCGAAGAACGACGTCTGGCCGCTCGCGCGGTCCTTCTGGCGCTTTACCGCGGCATCGATGATGTTCTCGGGGTTGTTCTTGTCCACAAAGTGCATCATCTGGCGACGCGGATACCCCGTGGAGTCGAAGGCGCCTGCCTTGATCAGCGATTCGATCACGCGACGGTTGGCCTGGCTCGAGTCCACGCGCTCGACAAAGTCGTGCAGCGTCTTAAACGGACCGCCCGCCTCGCGCTCGGCGATAATCGCCTGCGCCACGCCGGTGCCCACGCCGCGGATACCGGCCAGACCAAAGCGCACGCCTTCCTTGGTAGCCGTGAACTCGGTACCGGACTCGTTGACATCTGGCGACAGCACGGGGATGCCGTCGTGACGGCACGCCGAGACGTAGTGCACGATCTTATCGGTCTTGCCCGTATAGGACGTCAGAACGGCCGCCATGTACTCGTGCGGATAGTGCGCCTTGAGCCACGCCGTCTGCATAACCAGGATGGCGTAGCCGGCGGAGTGCGACTTGTTGAAGGCATAGGACGCGAACTCAAGAACATCGTCCCAAATCTTCTGGGCGACCTCGCGCGTGTAGTTGTTCTTGATAGCGCCGTTCATCCAGTGGTCGTAGGTGGTCTCGTCCGAGCCATCCTCCCAGTGGAGCACCGTCGACGTGAGCAGCTTAATCTTTTTCTTAGCCACGGGCTTACGGATACGCGAGTCCGATTCGCCCTTGGAGAAGCCGCACATCTCGACGGAGATGAGCATAACCTGTTCCTGGTCTGTCTCTTATACACATCTCCGAGCCCACGAGACTAGCGCTCA
>URNK01000077.1 GCA_900549195.1 uncultured Collinsella sp. | reverse complement strand
GGCATGCGAGATGAGCGCTAGTCTCGTCGGCTCGGAGATGTGTATAAGAGACAGGACAAAATCGCACTCCTGCACGGCGCGATGCACCAGCTCGGCAATCGCCTGCTCATCATCGGGCGCAATGCCGTAGAACACGGGCTCGGCTCCCGCATCGAGCGCCTCGGCCATCAACGCCGACGAGTTGGAGTCGCGAATCTGTCCACGCGCCGGCACGTTCCTCGGTGCGACCAATTCCGTCCCTAGCGAGATAATGCCCACGCGCGGAGCGGCATGCACCTTCACGCTCGCATACCCGGCGCTCGCCAGCAAGCCGGCGCCCGCCGGAGCCACGACCTCGCCGGTGTGCATCACAACATCGCCAGCATGCGCTTCCTCAGCAGCCGAGCGAACGTTCTCCCCCACCTTGGCCGGCGCCGAGAACCTCACACGCGAGCCCTCGTTGCCGTCACCGTCGAGCATATCGACGATCTCGTACTTCACCACGGCATCGGCACCTTCGGGTACCGGCGCGCCCGTCATGATGCGGACCGTCTCGCCCGCGCCGATTACGCCCTCAAACACATGTCCCGCAGCCTCGTGTCCGATAACGTCGAGCGTCACCGGCGCCTCGCCAGACGCCTGCGCCAAGTCCGCCGAGCGCACGGCATATCCGTCCATAGCACTGTTGGCAAACGGCGAGATGTCGATGTCGGCCACCGCGTCCTCGGCCAAGGGAAAACCAGCCGCCTGCCACACGGGAATCTCGACGAGATTGGTCGGAGCAACGTGCGACAGAACAATCGACTGCGCGTCCTCCAGCGGAATGAGTTTCTCTGCCATATGCACCTCTTAATGCCACGGCGCACAACAGGGGCGCCGATTCTTTATGCTTGTCTCAGTATAATCCCCCGACGCACGACCGCGACTTGGCCTGTACCCGCAAATACACCTGTCGGCCGCAAGCCACGAAACAGAATCGAAACCAACCCACCGGCTCGTCGCGTTTACCGCGTTTTATAATGCTTGCGTTGCAACCTAAAAGAGGAACGTATGACTCATAACGACAAACCCGAAAGCGCAAACGAGGCGCAAGACCATCCCCAGCCGCTCGACGACGGCGGCTTTTTCTCCCTGAACGACGTCATCACGGCAGGCAGGCATCAACTTACCCGCTCCGAGCATCTCTTGGCTGCCGACACGCGCCGCAACGCCCGCAACCTACTCGCGAGCGCCAAGTTGCTCGTACTCGTCGTCATCGTCTCGCTTGCCATGGGCGTTGCCGCTTGGGCGTTTTTGGCCTCGTTGAATATCGCGACCGACTATCGCGAGCACCATGCGTGGATTTACGCGCTTCTTCCCGTTGTGGGCGTTGCCACCGCATGGGTGTACAAAAACCACGGTCTTGCCGCCAAACGCGGTAACAACCTGGTCATCGACTCCGCTCTGGGCACCCGCCTCATCCATATGCGCATGGCCGTCCTCACCTTCGTCTGCTCCACGCTCACGCACCTAACGGGCGGATCGGCCGGTCGCGAGGGAGCTGCGGTGCAGATTGGCGGCACCATCGCCAGCAACATCTCGAGCCTCGCCCACCTCAAAAAGCATGACCACCACGACCTCATGCTCGCCGGAATCTCGTCGGCCTTTGGCGCCGTATTCGGCTCGCCCCTTGCCGGAGCTTTCTTTGGCATGGAGATGTGCTTTATCGGCAAGATCGACTACACCGCGGGCATCTATTGCCTGGTCGCGTCGTTTACCGGCTACTTTACATCACTCGCCCTGGGTACCGAGTACGAAGTGAATGTCATCGCCAGCGTTCCCGCTATGACGCCCACAACGGTCGTCATCGTTGTTATCAGCGCCATCATCTTCGGTCTGACGGCACGCCTCTTTGCGTGGTCGGTTCGAACCGTCAAGAGCCTGTACGGTCGCTTTATCACCAATTACCTCGTTCGCGCACTTATAGGCGCACTCGTGGTTTTGGCCGCCTATGCCCTCCTCGACGCCTGGGACTACGCCGGCCTTTCCACGTGGCTTTCCGGCGCCGGATTTGCGGGCAACACCACCCTGGCGGACGCAGCCATCAAGTTGGTCGTCACAGCGCTTACCCTGGGCGCTGGCTTCCAAGGCGGCGAGGTCACGCCCCTGTTTGGCATCGGTGCGGCACTCGGTGGCTGGATCGGTTGCCTTACCGGGCTCGACCCCAGTTTTCTGGCGGCTCTCGGCATGCTCGGCGTGTTCTGCGCCGGCCTCAACGTACCCATTACCACCTGCATGATGGCCATCGACCTGTTCCACGGCACGGCAGCCGGGTTCTTTGTCATCGTGGCCTTTATCAGCTACCTAACCGCCGGACACCGCGGCGTATACCCCGCCCAGCGCATCATCTCACCCAAGCGCCGTTCGCTTATTGTGGATGAGGGCGGTACGGTAGCGGATGCTATCGAGCGCCACAACGACCTGATAGAGTAGACGTTAGTATTCGCCGTGCAGCCACAATCGGGGGCAATCCGACCTGAGCGCGACCGCACTGCCATGTCACACGCCGGGAGTCGCCCCATGCACGCAACTGATTTTGGTCGCACGCTCATCATCGCCAACCCAGCCGCCCAGTCGGGCGCCGCGCACGAAGTTGCCGAGCGCCTGCAGCGCTTTTTGGATATGACCGCGCGCGCATCCCAGTTTGACTTGGTGCTAACCGAGCGCATGGGACACGCCAAGGAGCTGGCCGCCCAAGCAACGGACTATCGCACCGTTATCGCACTCGGCGGCGACGGCGTAATCCACGAGATCGTCAACGGGCTTATGACACAAAAGGAGGACGCCCGCCCCGCTCTTGCCGTCCTGCCCGTGGGCTCCGGCAACGATTTTGCCCAGACGCTCGGCATCGACGATTTCTCCGGCAAGGATTTTGGCGCGCTGCTCACCTGTGAGCTGCAGCGTCAGGACATCGGGCGCATTCGCTCGTGGAACCCCGCAAGCGGTAGCGGCGAGGCTTCCGTTGAGTACTACGACCAAACGCTTTCGGTCGGGATCGATGCCGCCATCGGTCTGGGCACCACTGAGCTGCGCAAAAAGACCGGCTTGACGGGCGCTCCGCTCTACACCCTCTCAGGACTTGAGCAGTTTGGCCTGCGCTATCGCAACTACCCCATGACTATCAGCTTTGATGGCGCGCCCGCCGAGCACGTGCGGGCGATTATCATGGCCATCCAGCTGGGACCCACCTATGGCTCGGGCTATCGCATCTGTCCCGACGCCGACCCGTGCGACGGCATACTCGACGTCTGCTACGCCTGCGGCCCCGTTCCGCGCGCGGTCGCGCTTCCCATGTTCCTTTCGGCCAAAGATGGCCACCATACCAAGCTGCCACCGGTTCGCATGCGCCGCTGTCGCCATGCCGAGCTTACCTTTGAGGAGCCCGACTACCCCATCCAGGCCGACGGCGAGCCCGTTGTCGCCTCGCGCATCGAGGTCGACGTCCTCGCCGGCGCCCTCCACGTCTGGCACCCCACCCGCTAGCCCCACCTAAGTTGCGGTGAAATAGGGACTGTTTATGCAGCTAAAGCCGCAAAACAGTCCCTATTTCACCGCAACTTATTGATAAGATCATTCCTCCCCGCCCAGCTTGCGACGGTTGGCCTTTTTAATGGCGTTGAAGCGTTTGTCGTTGAGCCTGCGCTGGCGAGAGCGTTGAGGCACCTTGGTCTTTACGCGTCGGCGCGGTGGACGCCCGCGACGCTCAAGCTCAGCGCGCAGCTTACGCAGACAGCTCGCGCGATTCTGAAACTGGCTGCGGCTCTCACGCGCCGTCACGACAATCCCCGAAGGGATATGTTTCATGCGTACCGCCGAGTCCGTCGTGTTCACGCCCTGTCCGCCCGGACCCGTCGCGCGAAACACCTGCACCTCGCAATCGCGCGCCAACTCCTCGACCGACATCTCGGCATAGCGCGCATACTCGCGCCATTCCATCTTGTTCTCATCCATATCAGCACCTCCCCTCATACAAAAAATGTGACAAAGGGACAGTCCCTTTGTCACATCGCATACCAATCGCTTGTGTTGCGCGCTTAGGCGAAGGTGATCTCGCCGTTCTCGCAGTCCATATCGGCGATACGGGCCAAGCTCTCAACGCGGAAGCCGCGCTTACGGAGCTTATCGCCGCCGCCCTGGAAGCCCTTCTCAACGGCGATGCCAATGCCGGCAACTTCGGCGCCCGCAGCCTCGCAGATTTTGATAAGGCCCTCAAGCGCGCAACCGTTGGCCAGGAAGTCGTCGATAATCAGGACCTTATCGCCCTCGGACAGAAAGCGCTTGCCGACAATGACCGGGTACTCCTTCTGCTTGGTAAAGGAATAGATGGTCGTGGCATACTGCTCGCCGTCAAGGTTGATGGACTGGGCCTTCTTTGCAAAGACCACCGGCACGCCGCCAAAATGCTGAGCTGCGATGCAGGCCATACCAATACCCGAAGCCTCAATCGTCAGGATCTTGTTGATCTCGACACCCTCGAACAGACGGGCCCATTCGGCGCCCATGTGGTCGAACAGCTCAACGTCGCACTGGTGGTTGAGGAAGGCATCAACCTTAAGGACGTTACCGGCCTTTACGATGCCGTCATGGCGAATACGATCCTCAAGCTCCTGCATGGCGCAACCCCTTCTCGCGGCAACGATACCGCGCGATTAATAAACGTTGTTCGATAGTCTACCACGGACCGACCCCCGCCCGCCCCACAAGCCACATCGCACCATAAAGCTGCAAGACCAGTAGATAGGTCCGATTCGTGGCAAGCCTGCCACTACACGCTAATGACGGGCGCGCATCCTCACCAAACGTACCAATGTGAGCGCAAAGCCCACGGTAGCAACGGCCATCAGCACGTAGAATACCAAACGGAAGCCAAAGAGGAACACGTCCGGACGACCCGCCACATAGCTCGTGACCGTCTTGCCCATCGCCGCGCTCGTCTGTCCATACAGGATGCGCGACGCCGCCGTAATACCCAGCGCTATGCCCGCATAGCGCGCAAAGCTGCTCAAGCTGCCCGCAAAGCCAAGCGCCTCACGCGGAGCCGAACCCATATACAGCGAATTATTGGGACTCTGGAAGATCGACGTGCCGCACGACATAAACGCGACGCAGCACACAATCATCAAGACGGAAGAGTGCTCGTCAAGCGTGCTCACCGCAAAGAGACCGCACACGTACACGCCCAGGCCAACGGCCGTGGGCGCTTCACAACCAACACGGTCGGACACCGAGCCCGAAAGCGGGCCCACAAAGGCATTCACGACCGGCATCGCCAAAAACAACAGGCCGGAGATATCGGAGCTAAAGCCGTGGGCATCCTGAAAGTAGAACGGCAGCACAAACTCGGAGGCACCGATACCCACGAACACGATAAGCATGCAAGCCAGGTTAATCGTGAAAGCCGAGCTCGCAAAGCAGCGACGCGCCGCCTCTGTCAACGGCATAGGGCGTTCGCCAGCCTCCGGCTTCACATGCGGCAGCGTATAGAGTCCCACGATAAACGAGATTACGCCAATGGGCAGATTGATAAGGAAGATGCTCTCCCAGGGAAAGCTCGCCACCAGCACGCCGCCGAGCACGGGGCCGCACATCATGCCAAGAGCCACAAAGGTCGCCAGAATGCCCATGGCACGGCCGCGCTCACGCGCCGGAAACGACTCGGTGATGATGCCCATATTGTTGGCCATCGCGGCGGCACAGCCAATGCCCTGCACGAAACGCGCCAAGATAAGCACCTCGAGCGAAGCCGAAAGCCCGCAAAGCAACGAGCCACCCGTAAAGACGATGACGCCCAGCTGGAACACATTCACCTTGCCGCGCACATCGCCCAAGCGGCCAAACGGCAGCATGGCGACGCACGTCGCGAGCAGATACACCGAGCTCACGAGCTGAATGCGGTCGAGACCCACCCCCAGCTCCTTTTGCATCACTGGGAGCGCCACCGTCACGATGCTCGCATCCAGACACGCCATAAAGGTCATGACGAGCACGGTGAACAGAATCGCCCATTTATTCTTACCGTGGGTGTCGCCCTCTAGGGCAATGTGTTCGCGGCGCAGCTGCTCGGCAGTTTTCTCCATGTATATCCTTTCTATCGTGCAACGCAAAAACGGGACCCCAATCGCCTACAAACGGACACGATCGGGGTCCCGCCTACGGAATCGGAACTATGAGGACGTCGTCAGCCGAAAAGCCGTCCCACGCCTCACACGCACGCTAGCCTAGCACTGCTCGAGTGCCTGCTCAAGGTCGGCAATCAGATCGGCCGTATCCTCGAGACCGCACGACAGGCGCACCATGTCGGCGGAGATGCCGCAGGCGATGAGCTCCTCATCGTTCATCTGACGATGCGTGGCATTAGCGGGATGCAGGCAGCAAGTGCGGGCGTCGGCCACATGCGTGGCGATCTGGGCGAGCTTGAGGCTCTTCATAAAGGTCTCGGCCGCCGCGCGACCACCGTTAAAGCCAAAGCTCACAACGCCGCAGGTACCGTTGGGCATGTACTTCTGAGCCAGGTCATAGTACTTATCGCCCTCCAGACCCGGATAGCTCACGAAGCGCACTTTGGGATGGCTCTGCAGGAACTTGGCAACGGCCAGGCCGTTCTCGCAATGACGCGGCATGCGCACATGCAGGCTCTCGAGCGAGCTGTTCAGGAAGAAGGCCGCCTGCGGGTTCTGCATGGGGCCGAGGTCGCGCATGAGCTGCGCGGTGGCCTTGGTAATGAAGGCACCCTCGCGACCGAACTTCTCGGCATACGTCACGCCGTGGTAGCTCTCGTCGGGCGTGGTGAGACCCGGGAACTTATCCGCATGAGCCATCCAGTCAAACTGGCCGTGGTCGACGATCACGCCGCCCAGGTAGGCAGCATGTCCATCCATGTACTTGGTGGTGGAGTGCGTGACGATGTCGGCACCCCACTCAAAGGGACGGCACATTACGGGCGTCGGGAAGGTGTTGTCGACCATCAGCGGCACGCCGTGGTCATGTGCAGCCTTGGCAAAGCGCTCAATATCGAGCACGGCAAGGGCGGGGTTTGCGATCGTCTCGCCAAAGACGAGCTTGGTATTGGGCTCAAAGGCTGCCTCGAGCTCCTCATCGGTGCAGTCGGGGGCGACGAACGTGCAGGTCACGCCCATGCGGCCCATGGTGTGGGCGAGCAGGTTATACGTACCGCCGTAAATGGCAGAGCTCGCGACCACATGATCGCCGGCACCGGCCACGTTAAAAATCGCGAGGAAATTCGCAGCCATGCCCGAGCTCGTGAGCATCGCTGCGGTGCCGCCCTCCATCTCGCAAATCTTGGCGGCAACGAGATCGCACGTGGGGTTCTGCAGACGGCTGTAGAAGTAGCCAGACTCCTCTAGGTCAAACAGCTTGCCCATGTGCTCGGACGTGTCGTACTTCCACGTGGTGGACTGGTAGATGGGCACCTGGCGCGGCTCGGCATCTCCCGGGTGATAGCCGCCCTGAACACATGTGGTACCGATGGTCTGCTCGCTCATATCTAGCTCCCTTGCCTGGGTTACGTTTTATTCGGTTCACGATACCGCTACCCTGCACCCCTCTCAACCCATCCCCAAGGTAGGTTATGGGACAAATTGATCAGGGGAATTTATCTCAAGCCTTGGGCATTTGCTCGATAGATAAAAACGAGGCATACATGAAGCTCTCGATGATTACATGCCCCGTCACGGGTACCATAGGCGGGTACACCGTGACCAAGGAGACAACGATGAAGCAAATCGATACGGCCCAGCTCGACATCACCGCCTGTCAGGCTCAAGCTGCCGAATACCACGCCCGCGGCTTTAACTGCGCCCAGGCCGTTGCCTGCACGCTCGCGCCTGCCGTCGGACTCGACCCCCAGACCGCCTTTACCCTCACCGAGGGCTTTGGCGCCGGCATGGGCGGCATGACCGAAACCTGCGGCGCCATCTCGGGCGCCGTGGCCGTCATGGGCTTTGTGATGAGCGACGGCATGGAAAACCCCAAGACCAAAGGCCAGACCTACAAGCTGTCGCGCGAAATCGCCAAGCGTTTTGGCGAGAAGAAC
>URNK01000076.1 GCA_900549195.1 uncultured Collinsella sp. | reverse complement strand
GCGCTAGTCTCGTGGGCTCGGAGATGTGTATAAGAGACAGGCTCTTCGGCTCGTGCGGAATCTACGAAAAGCTTGCGCCTGGCCTTTGGCGGCGCGACCTGTGTTGACTTTGGGACAGCCAGGGTTGCCGTTGGCCGGCGCGCCCCGCTCATAATGCTTGGGTCGGTGGGCTGATGTGTTGCGTCCCTGAGGACTATAAGGTCGAAATGAAGGTGGACAGGCGGTGGAGGCCTTCGTCTAGGTCTTTGTCGGAGACGCAGTAGCTTAGGCGGATGTGGCCTTCGGTTCCGAAACAGTCGCCCGGGACTAGGGCTACGTTTGCCTCTTTGATGGCTTTGATGCAGAAGTCTTCGCTGGTTAGGCCGAACTTTTTGATGCTCGGGAAAGTGTAGAAGGCTCCTGCGGGCTCTACTACGTCGAGGCCCATGGCGTCTAAGGCCGCGAGTACGCGTTCGCGACGGGCTCGGTAGACTTCGAGCATGGGGGTTGGGTCGACGGTCAGGGCTCGGGCTGCGGCGTCCATCTCGAAGGAGACGGCGCTCGATACTAAGTATTGGTGAGCCTTGGCGATCTCGGCGATGACGGGTGCCGCTGCCGCGAGCCAGCCCAGGCGCCAGCCGGTCATGGACCAGGGCTTGGAGAAGCTCTCGATGATGACCGTCTGTTCACGCAGCTCCGGGTGACGCTGGGCAAAGCGCTCGTAGCCGTCCACGTAGACCAGGCGGTTGTATACGTCGTCGCAGACCACGTAGATGCCCGCCTGCTCTGCCACGCGCGCCACGGCGTCGAGCGAAGCCGCGTTGAGGATGCAACCCGTAGGATTGTTGGGCGTGCAGATGACGATGGCCTTGGTCGCCGGCGTCACGCAAGCACGAAGTGCGTCCTCGTCAATCTGGAATTGCGCAGGCTCCGTATCCAAAAAGACCGCCTTGGCGTGGTTGGCCACGACGATGCTCTCGTACAGGCCAAAGGCAGGCGTGGGGATGATGACCTCGTCGCCGGGGTTGAGCATAGCCATGAATGTTGCCGACAGTGCCTCGGTCGCACCGTCGGTCAGGATGACCTCATCGGCGGAAAACGTAAGGCCCGCGTCCCCCATGTAGGCAGATAACGCCTCACGCAGGGCGGGGCGCCCGTTGTTGGGCGGATAGTGCGTGTCACCGCGGTCCAGTGCGGCGGTCACCTCGGCGCTAATCACATCGGGCGTGGGAAAATCGGGCTCGCCAAGCGCAAGCGCGATGCACCCCGGGTGCTGGGCGGCGAGCGCGTTGATTCGGCGGATACCGGAGGGCTTGAGCGTGGCAAGCGAGGTATTCATGGGCAGTCGCATGGCGTTCCTTTCGTAAGGGTTGCACTAGGATAGCGCGGCGGGGCGCCGCCGGACGGTGTAACCTAAACGGAAACCAACCGGAAAGGAGGCAGCATGGAGCCGACCGCGCGCAGCGATGTACCAAAAACGCTGCAAACCATTGCGTATATCAGCATTCCCAATAGTGCCGATCTTGAGTTTTTGCTCTGGGACCTGCAGGATGCCATCGCCGCCTATGCACAGCTTTCCGGCACCGCACTCCCCCGCCCGGTCGACTTGAAGGCAAATGACGCCGGCAGCGTTGCCGATGGCATCGTGCTGGCCATTGAAGATGTGGCTGACGATGAGACGTTGACAGCCATCGAGCAGGCGCTTGAGCGCTTTGGCGGTACGGGAACGCGCGTCTATGCCGCGATTCGAGCCGCACAAGAGAGCACTGAGCAGGCGCGTGGGACCGCCGTTCGCCTGCACAAGGCATGTGAGCGCCATGACCAATTGTGGTGTGGCGGCGTTGCCATCTGCGCCGGCAGCGGCATCGCAGCGCTTCGTCGCTCCCCGCGCATGGGCCTCTTGCGCCGACCGTTTTCGGAAGCGATGGACAAGCTCGTGGGCGCTGTGCGCATGGGCTGCTCCGTCAAGCATGCACAGCGACTTGGCGGCGGCAATGCCGCCAACGTCGACGCCGACGGCATGGTTTGCGCCGAGCCAGCCGTGCCCGCGCCGATCTGGCGAGGCGTTCTGAAACGTCTGGGCGCCCACGCTCAAACAAAAATCTAAATTAAATAACAGCCCAGTCAACGGCTTCGTGCCAACGCTCGACAAGACGCTCCAGGCGCCAGGCGGCATTGGCGGGACTTGTCGAGGGCAGGACGATGGCAGGCAGCCCCGTCCGATCTTGCAAGTAGCGTTTGTAGAGTCGCCCTGCCGTGCCGCCGTTACAGGCAACGACCTCAATCGGCGCGGCATCGGTAATGCGCTCGATATGTGCCGGCACAACGTTGCGGATGCTCGCGTCGCTCGAGCCCTTAATGTCGCAGCTCTCGACCACATCCCACAGGGCCACGCCGCCGTTCAGCAGCATGGCCCGCTTGGCGGCAATGGAGGCATCGAGCGTCGCGGGCTCACCGCTTGCCAAAGGATCGCCCTCGTTGGGCGGCACAGGCATACCGAGGCACGTGGCCATCACACGCCAAAAGCGATTCTGAGGGTTTCCGTAATAAAAGGCATTGGCGCGCGAAAGCACCGAGGGAAACGACCCGAGCACCAAAACGCGCGAGTGCTCGTCAAACACGGGCTCAAACCCATGCTCAATATGTTGATAGCCCTCGTCAGACACGGCCATGGGCTAGGCTCTCAACAGATAGCGCACCTCGTAGGGTGCAAGCTCAAGGGTACCCGTCAGCTCGACCGTGGGCGCATCGTCGGCAAGCAGGTCGACGAAGGAGCCGTTGAGTTCGCCGGCGCCAAAGGTGTAAGGCTCACCCACGGCATTCACCGCCACGAGCACCGCCGCGTCGTCGCAGGCGCGCTCGAACAGCAGCTGCTTGTTCTGGATCACCACGTTGCGATAGGCACCGTAGTTGAGAGCACGGGCAGCCGCGTCGTCGGCCGAGCGAAGGTGCGCAAGCTGCGTGATGAACGCCGTCAGCTCGTTGGGCGCAGGCTCATTGAGCGCAGGTCGCAGCGCCCAGTCGCCATCGGGGCCGCCCTTTTCGCCAGCAATTCCCCACTCGCTGCCATAGTAGACGCACGGGATGCCCGGCATGCCAAAGAGCATGCCATAGGCGGGACGCAGGCAGGATTTGTCGGTGAGGATACTTGCCAGGCGCGGCACATCGTGGTTGTCGACAAACGAAAGCAGATGTTTGCCGCGGTAGATGCACCAAGGGTCGCCGCCAAACTGACGGTGCAGCGAATGGGCGATCTCGAACATGTTGACCGAGTTAAAGCTGGAATACAGGCCCTTGTAGCACTCGTAATTAGTGCACGAGTCGAGCATCTCGTCGTTGACGATCTGATTGTAGTCGCCGTGGAGCGTCTCGCCGATGAGCACAAAGCCGGGCTTGAGCTCACGGGTAAAGGAGTGTAGGCGGCGCATAAAGTCGCGGTCGAGCATGTAGGCGACGTCCAGGCGCAGGCCGTCGACGCCAAAGACGTCGGCCCAACGGCGCACAGACTCGAGCAGGTAATCGACCACAGCGGGATTTTGCAGGTTGAGCTTCACAAGCTCAAAATGACCCTCCCAGCCCTCGTACCAAAAGCCGTCGCCATAGCAGGAGTCGCCGTCAAAACTGATGTGAAACCAATCCTTGTACGGCGAATCCCACTTGCGCTCCTGCACATCGCGGAAGGCCCAAAAGCCGCGACCGACGTGGTTGAAGACGGCATCGAGCACCACGCGGATGCCATGGGCGTGCAGCGTGTCGCATACGGCGGCAAAGTCGGCATCCCCGCCCAGGCGACGGTCTATATGGCGCAGGCTGCGCGTGTCGTAGCCGTGACTATCGGACTCGAGCGGCGGGTTGATGAGCACAGCGCCAACGCCGAGTTTTTGCAGGCAGTCGGCCCATTGGGCAATCTTCATGATAGGAGCATCGGGGTTGGGTTCGACATCGGCGGCCTGGGCGAGCTCATCCTCGGCAACGGGGGCGGCGTTTTCGCGCGGAGCTCCGCAAAAGCCCAGCGGATAGATCTGATAGAACGTCGTCTCGTATGCCCACATAGCAACCTCCCGGTAAGCTCAACACAACGACATCCATTGTATGCCCAGCTTGTATCCCCTCCCCCAAAATAAGTTGCGGTGGAATAGTTCCTGCTTGGGCCTTCAAAGGCCTTAAACAGGAACTATTCCACCGCAACTGATGAGGGGACGTGGCTAGGCGACGGGCTTGGCGCGGCGGATGGCTGGGAACATCACCGTGATGGCGAGGATAACGCCCACGACGGCAATCGCCCCGCCCACAAAGCCGATCCAGGCGATACCGGGACCCGAAACCACGGCTCCGCCGATCGCGGTACCCGTGCCGATACCGAGGTTGAACAGGCCCGAGAAGATCGACATGGCGACGGCCGACGAATCTGCCGGCGTGTGCTTGATGAGCTCGGCCTGAAACGCCACGTTAAAGGCCGTGGCGCAGCAACCCCACAGTGCGCACACAGCGAGAACCGCAGCGAGTGACGATGCGGCCGGACCCATGAGCAGCAGAGCCACCGGCACGCCGGAGAGCGTGATAGCCAAGAACGGGAAGCGATGCCCATCGAACAGGCGGCCAAACAGCCAGCTTCCGAGCAAACCAGAGCAGCCAAACGCCGTCAACGTCATGGTAATGGCGCCCGCATCGACGTGCGCGACCTGCGCCAGGAAGGGCTCGATATAGCTGTAGCTTGCGTAATAGCCGGTCGCCATGAAGACCGTGACTGCGTAGAGCGCGATGAGGAACGGGTTCTTGAGCAGCTCGGGCAGCTGCTTGAGCGTAAAACGCTCGCCCGCTGGCATGGCAGGGAACACCGTGGCCTGGTAGACGACCGCGACAGCAGACAGCGCTCCGACCACGGCAAACGTCATGCGCCAGCCCACGGCCAAGCCAATGGCGCGACCGAGCGGCAGGCCAAAGATCTGTGCGATGGAAGAGCCCGTGGCGATCATGCTGATAGCGAGCGCCCCGTGGCGTGTGTCAACCAGGCGCGACGCCATGATCGAGGCGACCGACCAGAACACGGCGTGCGCGCAGGCAACCACCAGGCGCGCGCAGACTAAGATGGGATAGGTCGGTGCCAAGGCGGACAGGAACTGGCCCAGCGAGAACACGGCGAGCACGCCCAGCAGCATCCGCTTGAACTCGAAACGCGAAGCGAACACCATGAGCGGCAACGACAGCAGCATGACGCCCCAGGCATAGACCGAGATCATGATGCCCGCCTGGGCCTCGGTGAGCGAGAACGACGCGGCGATATCAGTCAAAAGGCCGATGGGCATAAACTCCGACGTGTTGAACACGAACGCACAGCAGGTGAGCCCGACGAGCGGGAGCCACTGCCTGAGCGTGATGCCGTCTTGCCTTGCCTGACTCATATATAACGTCTCCAATCATTTTGAGCGGAGGCGATTATATAGCAACGGCCCCGCATCCGTCAGCAACAGATGCGGGGCCGAAAACAATTCGATACACAGAGGTTGCGCCGTCAATTCATAACTAAGCCAACCCCAGCAACATGCCCGCCGAATGCACGACAAACGCCACGACCCAGGCGACCGTCACCTGAAACGCGAATACGGCCACGGCATAGCGTGCGCCCAACTCGCTCTTGACGGCGCCGATGGACGCCACGCAAGGCGGGTACAGCAGCGTAAAGACCAGGAACACGTAGGCGGTAAACGGCGAAAACATGGCTGACAGTGCCGCGGGCGACGTTGCGCCCAAAAGCACCGTGAGCGTCGAGATGACGCTCTCCTTGGCAATGAGCCCCGTGACGAGCGCCGTCGAGGCGCGCCAGTCGCCAAAGCCGAGCGGGGCCAACACCGGCGCGATGATGCTACCCAGACCGGCAAGCAGGCTTTGCGACTGGTCGGCGACCACGTTAAAGCGGATGTCGAACGTCTGAAGGAACCAGATGACCACGGTCGCGGCAAAGATAATGGTAAAGGCCTTAGTGATGAAGTCCTTGGCCTTATCCCATGCCAGCATCACCGTCGTCTTGACGCTCGGCAGGCGGTAATTGGGGAGCTCCATGATAAACGGCACCGGGTCGCCCTTAAATGCCGTGCGGTTGAGCACCAAAGCCGCGACGCAGCCGACCACGATACCGATCAGATAGAGCGAGACCATGGCGGGAACCGTCGCCTGCGGGAAAAACGCCCCGCACAGCAAGCCGTAAACCGGCAGCTTGGCTGAGCAGCTCATAAACGGCGTGAGCATGACCGTCATCTTGCGGTCGTGCTCGGATGGGAGCGTACGGGTCGACATGATAGCCGGCACGGTGCAGCCAAAGCCGACGAGCATGGGCACGAAACTGCGGCCCGACAGACCAAAGCGACGCAACACCTTATCCATGACAAAGGCCACGCGCGCCATGTATCCGGAGTCTTCCAGAATGGAGAGGAACAAAAAGAGCACGACGATAATCGGCAGGAAGGTCAGCACACTGCCCACGCCCGTAAGCACGCCGTCGACAGCCAGCGAGCGCACCACGTCGTTGGTACCGAACGCCTTGAGGCCCGCATCGGCCGAGGCGATGATGGCAGCGATACCGTCCTCCATGAGTCCCTGCAACGCCGCGCCGATCACGCCAAACGTCAGCCAAAAGACGAGGCCCATGATCACCAGAAACGCCGGAATGGCTGTGTAACGACCTGTCAGGATGCGGTCAATCTTGACGGAGCGCACGTGCTCGCGGCTCTCGTGCGGCTTGACGACGCAACGCCCGCACACGTCGCCGATAAAGCTAAAACGCATATCGGCCAGCGCAGATAGGCGGTCGGTGCCGGCCTCGCCCTCCATCTGGGTGATGATGTGCTCGATAGCGTCGAGCTCATTGCGATCCAGGTGAAGCGCCTCGGTTACCAGCGCATCGCCCTCGACCAGCTTGGTCGCCGCAAAGCGCACCGGGATGTGCGCCGTCACGGCATGGTCCTCGATCAGGTTAGCAATACCGTGGATGCAGCGATGCAGCGCACCGCCGTCCGGACCGTCGGGCGCGCAAAAGTCCAGGCGACCAGGGCGCTCGCGGAACCGCGCCACGTGCAGGGCGTGGTCCACCAGCTCGCCGATGCCCTCGTTGCGGGCAGCGCTAATGGGGACAACGGGCACGCCCAACAGGCTCTCGAGCAAGTTGACGTCTACGGCGCCGCCGTTGGCGGTCACCTCGTCCATCATGTTGAGCGCGATGACCATAGGACGGTCAAGCTCCATGAGCTGCAGTGTCAGGTACAGGTTGCGCTCGATGTTGGTGGCGTCAATGATGTCGATGATGGCGTCCGGACGCTCGTCGAGGATGAACTGACGGCTCACGACTTCCTCGCCTGTGTACGGCGACAGGGAGTAAATGCCGGGCAGGTCGGTAACGCTCGCCTCGGGATGGTTACGGATGGTGCCATCTTTGCGGTCGACCGTCACGCCGGGAAAGTTACCGACGTGCTGGTTGGAGCCCGTCAGCTGGTTGAATAACGTGGTCTTGCCGCAGTTTTGGTTGCCGGCGAGGGCAAAGTGCAGCGGCGCGCCCTCTGGCACGGCCGTCTTTGCCGCACGGGGCGAATACGTCCCCTCGCCCAGGGCCGGATGCTCCGTCGTGCCGATTGCGGCGTTAGCGCGCGGACCCGTATCGGTGTCGTGAATACCCACGAGCTCGATGCGAGCGGCATCGTCCTTACGCAGTGTCAACTCGTAGCCACGCAGGCGGATCTCGAGCGGGTCACCCATGGGGGCGTACTTCATCATGGTGACTTCGGTGCCCGGCGTTAGACCCATGTCCAAAATATGCTGTCGGAGTGCCTGATCGTCCGATGCCACCGATGCGACAACGGCGTCCTTTCCAATCTCGAGTGTATCGAGCTTCACGTCCGTGTTCCTCCCCCGGCGCCCGCAGGGCGTTGTATTTATGTTCACCATGGCTAACCGTTTGCCATGGCTAACCAATTTTAAGCTTACATGATAGCGTGAACACACAACGACGTTCAATCGACAGATCGGTGCAAGGGGAATTCTGGGCCATTGGGGACCTCGGACAAAATCTCGGACCCAATCTGGGTCCAGGAGGGAGTCCGATGTA
>URNK01000075.1 GCA_900549195.1 uncultured Collinsella sp. | reverse complement strand
GTCACTATCCTTGCCATCACCCAACGCCATAAACTGCAGGCGCCATCTCGTCCCCGCGAAGCCGCAGCACTCCTTCTCTCGGGAGCCGCGCTGGGCGCCAGCTGGATTTTTCTGTTCCGCGCCTACCAGACGATCGGCGTCGGCGTATCCTCGCTGCTGTACTACTGTGGCCCCATCATTGTCATGGCGCTCTCCCCACTCATCTTTGGTGAAAAACTGACCGGCGGCAAAATCGCCGGGTTTATCGCCGTCGCCTGCGGTGCTTTTCTCATTGCAGCACAAGGTCTAGGCGGCAATATGCCCATTGCGGGTATCGTCTGCGGTATCGCCTCGGCATTTTGCTATGCGCTGATGGTCATCGCTAGCAAGG
This sequence comes from uncultured Collinsella sp., assembly GCA_900549195.1. Classification (GTDB taxonomy): domain Bacteria; phylum Actinomycetota; class Coriobacteriia; order Coriobacteriales; family Coriobacteriaceae; genus Collinsella. The sequence goes on along the minus strand of URNK01000075.1, from coordinate 7,880 downwards.
GTGCGCCGCACATCGAAGGTCTCGAGAACTCCGCGCTCCAGGTGAGCGCCGCTTTTGTGACCGCGCTGGTCCTCACGCTCATCACGCAGGGCGCTCCCTCATTCCTGTCCGCCGGTGTCGCCGCCAGCATTGATTGGCGCGCCGTCGTCATGCTCGGCGTCGTCAACACCGGACTCGGTTGTCTGCTCTACTTTAGTGCCGTCGCCAAACTGCCCGTGCAGACCGTCGCGGTCGTCGGCTACCTCGAGCCGCTTTCGGCCGTCGTGTTCTCGGCCGTCCTTTTGGGCGAAGCCATAACACCGGTCCGCCTGATGGGCGCCGCACTTATCATCGGCGGTGCGCTCTTTTGCGAACTCGCCGGCAAACGCGCAAACGCCAAGGCTGGCATCGCCCAGACAGTACGTGCTTAAAAGCCCCTGCTTTGAAATGCTACCTGCGTAGATAAATAATCCCCAGCTGAGGATTATTGTCTAAAATAACCCGATGTGCCAAACTGCTCTTGTATGTATAAAGACGGCATAAAGTTTTTTGTCCTAGACAGATAACCGGATGTCTAAGGGAGTCCTCGTGGCACACAATAAACTGGAGGCAAACCTCCAAGACCAGCGCGGGCAAGGCGGGCACGGAGCCATCCCCCTCTCCGCTGGCATGCTGCTCGTAACGCTCGGCGTCGTCTATGGCGACATCGGCACGAGCCCCATGTACACCATGAAATCAATCGTCGCCAACAACGGCGGCATCGGTACCGTCAGCGAGGACATGATCCTGGGCGCGCTTTCGCTCGTCATCTGGACCATGACGCTCGTGACCACGGTCAAGTACGTGGTAATCGCCATGAAGGCCGACAACCACAACGAAGGCGGCATCTTCGCCCTGTTCAGTCTCGTGCGCAAGGTGGCGCCATGGCTGATTCTCCCCGCCATGATCGGCGGCGCGGCGCTGCTCGCCGACGGCATCCTCACCCCCGCGGTCACGGTCACCACAGCCATTGAGGGCCTGCGTACCATCGAGTGGGGCCACGCACTATTGGGTGACGGTCAGACCAATGTGATCATCATCACCATCATCATTATCTGCGGTCTGTTTGCCATGCAGCGCGCCGGCACCTCGTCAATCGGCAAGCTCTTCGGCCCGCTCATGACGCTGTGGTTCCTGTTCCTGGCGGGCGCCGGCCTGTTCAACATGCTCGGCAACCTGTCCATCCTACGCGCGCTCAACCCCATCCGCGGCATCATGTTCCTGTTCTCGCCCATCAACCACTCGGGCATCATGGTGCTCGGCTTCGTCTTCCTGTCGACGACCGGCGCCGAGGCCCTCTACTCGGACATGGGCCACGTTGGCAAGGCCAACATCTATGCATCCTGGCCGTTTGTTAAGGCAGCGCTTATCCTTAACTACCTGGGTCAGGGAGCTTGGCTGCTCGCCAATAACTCCAACCCCCAGATGCTCGCGATGGATATCGTTAACCCGTTCTATATGATGCTTCCCGAGCCCCTGCGCCCCTTTGCCATCGTGCTTTCGGCCGTGGCGGCCATCATCGCCTCGCAGGCCCTCATCACCGGCTCATTCTCGCTGGTATCCGAGGCAACGCGCCTCAACCTTATGCCGCACCTGCGCATCCACTACCCCAGCGACACCAAGGGTCAGCTCTATATTCCGCTCGTCAATAACATCATGTGGGTCGGCTGTATCTTCATCGTGCTGCTGTTCCAAAACTCCGAGCGCATGGAGAGTGCCTATGGCCTCGCCATCACCGTGACCATGCTCATGACCACGACGCTTTTGACGAGCTATATCACCGGCATCCTCAAGCACAAGCTGGGCGCCTGCATCTTTGCCCTGCTCTTTGGTGCCATTGAGCTGTGCTTCTTCGCTTCGTGCCTCACCATGTTCTTTGACGGCGGCTACGTCATGATCTTCCTGGCCGCACTGCTGTTTGGCCTTATGTACGTGTGGCGCCGTGGCACCGCCATCGAGCGCACGCAGACGATTCTGTTACCCGTCTCCAAGTACATCGATCAGCTCAACCGTCTGCGCAACGACGAGACCTATCCCGTGCTCGCCGACAACCTGGTGTTTCTCACCAACAGCCCCGATCCGCTCACGCTCGACCGCGACGTGCTCTATTCCATCCTGGACAAGCACCCCAAGCGCGCCAAGGCATATTGGTTCATCAACGTACACGTTACCGACGAGCCCTATACGCACGAGTATTCCGTTGAGACCTTTGGCACAGACTTCCTGTTCCGCGTGCGCTTGGACCTGGGCTTTAAGGTCAATCAGCGCATCAACGCCTACCTGCGCCAGATCGTTGGCGACTTGATGGCATCGGGCGAGCTGCCGCCGCAACATCACACCTACTCCATCTACGAGACACGCGGCAACGTGGGTGACTTCCGCTTTTGTATGCTGCGCAAGATGCTTGCCCCCGAAACGGACATCAACCGCAATGACCACCGCGTGATGGCAATCAAGTACGCCGTCCGCCGCGCCTGCGGAAGCCCGGCACGTTGGTATGGTCTCGAGAACTCGGCCATCATCATCGAGTACGTACCGCTCTTTGCCCGCATGCGCCCGGCCGTCAAACTCGTGCGCACCCAGGTGCCGCTCGAGATCCAGATCGAAGAGGCCGAGGAAATGGAAGTCGACATCTTCTCGGACGACTTGGTCAACGGCAACGAGGCCGGCAAGAGCATGAACGTCGATCCCACCGAGCTGCTCGAGAGTGTCGCCGATACGCCCGAACAGCAACAGCTCGACGGCCTCGAGAGTGAACAACTCAACGACGCCAACTTCTAGCGACGTCACAAATCAACGACAGCGGCCCTGCACCTCACGGGAGATGCAGGGCCGCTTTGCATTGCGGTAAAGCTATCGGCTACGAACGGCGCGGCTCGGGAACCACGAGCCTATCGGGGCTCGCGCCCTCGGCATCCATCAGGCTCACGTAGCGAATCGACGGATCCCCATACATCGCGTAGTAATAATTGCCCGTGCGCGCGCTAAAGCATCCGGTGTAGATAGTCTTCTCGAACTTGCCATCGCCCATCCTGGACGCTCCCTCGATCATCACCACGCCCTCGAGCGAGCGGAACATGCGAACGACGTTTTCGGTCTCGCTCTCCTTTTGCGGGTAATTGGCATTGAGGTACGCCGCCTTTACAAAACGGCTCGGCGAATAGCAATCGCCCGGAATGCCGCGCATGCCGGCACCGGCTCCATAGGGCTTGAGCTCGGCACCACGCCATGTCGCCGTCTGCGGAAAATCGCTTGTGGCGGTGATATAGGTGCGCAGGTTTTCCATGTGCCACGGGAAGGTCGGCTGGTTGGCAAGGGTGTCGACCAGATCGTCGTATACATGCAGGCCGTCAGCCATCATCTCGACCACGATGCTGCGCTGGCTGTCGCCGATAATCCAATGGAGCAGCGACACGCCCAGCCCCTCTCCGGCAGATTTGGCGACAATCACCGTGTCGCGCAGCGCGGCCTCGACCTCATCGACCGTCGAGAACGTCGCTGCCACCCACAGGGGAAACTCATAGGCCGCGATATTGGTCTTGCCGTCGACAGGGTCCTCGGCATACTCGGCATAACCCGGGAAATTGAGACCCGCCACGGCGAGGCCCGCATCGTTGCCGCAATCGAAGAACATAGGGTAGTTCTTGTAATCGATGCACATACCGATCACTGCGTGCGCCGCTGTCGCGTCGTCGATAAACGAATACGGAATGTGAAACCCGCGCGGCATCACGCGAACCTGTTGGCCGTAGTCAAAGCTCCAGTCGAGATTGCGGCCCAGATACATGTGGCCAGAATTATCGGTAAATCGAATACTCGTACACATAGCGCCTCCTAGCTTTACGTTCTTGCTAATTTCATTGTCTCCAAACAAAAAGGCGCTAAACACAAAAGCCCGGACATGACAACAATGTCATGCCCGGGCCAAAAGAGACGAAGTGCGGTGCTTTGGTCCCCTTAGACCAACTTTCCAAGACAGTGATCGATCATATGCTGGATCATTTGTGCCTCAAAGCCCGCGTAGTCGCGGCGGCACTCCTTCATCTTGCCGTCGACGATCCGGTCAAAGGCAACCTTGCACTTGATGTAGCGCGTGGACTTGGTGACCTCCTCGTGCGTCAGGCAGCTCTCCTCCATCTTGCTGGCACCCAGGCCAAACACCAGACGGGGGTTGTAGAGCACATGGGGCTCGCCGGCGTCGTCCAGATAGACGCAGACCTTCTTGGTGACGCCGATCTGGTTGGCGGCAAGGCAGCCGGCATCGTCGAGCGACTTGATGGTATCGATCAGGTCCTGTGCCACCGACTCGTCCTCGACGGTCGCGACCTCGCAACGCTGGGACAGAATAGCCTCGTCGTGGCAGAGCTCTTTAATCATACGTTCCTCCATAGGGGTCGTTGTAACTGCTTAAGTATACGGTACCCACACATTTTCATGCGAAAAATACCGTCCGTCTGCTACAAAGCGCCGAACATCAACATGCGAGGAACAACAGCGTCGTAAAGGGGCTATAGTGGGTGAGTTCGTGTCAATCGGCCTAAACTCGGGGCCGAACAAGGAAAGGGTATGCATGGACGAACTTTTTCACGTCAGCGAGCGCAAGTCCACAATCGGGACCGAACTCCGCGCTGGACTGACAACATTCCTGGCGATGGCCTACATCATCGCCGTCAACCCCGCGGTGCTCTCGGGCGCCGGCATCGATGCGGGAGCGCTCGCCTGCGCCACCTGCCTGGGCGCCGGCATCATGACCATCTGCATGGGCATCTTCGCCAACCGCCCGCTCGCCTGCGCGTCGGGCTTAGGCGTCAACGCGATGATCGCCGGAATCACCACCACCGTCTGCGGCGGTGACTGGCATGTGGCCATGAGCGTCATCTTCCTTGAGGGCGTCGTCATCTTGCTGCTCGTGCTTTGTGGCCTGCGCGAGGCCATCATGGACGCCATCCCCGTGGTTCTGCGCCACGCTATCTCGGTGGGTCTGGGCCTGTTCATCGCCATGATTGGCCTGTGCGATGCCGGCATTATCACCGCTGGCGCCGGTACACTCGTCGGTCTGGGCGACATCACCTCCCCCACCTTCATCGTCGGCATCATCTCCATCCTGGTGACGGTCGCCCTCGCCTGCCGCAACGTCCCCGGCTCGCTGCTCATCGGCATCGTCGTCGCCGTCATCGCCGGTATCCCCCTAGGTGTGACCCAGGCTCCGACCGGTATCATCGCCCCGCTCGACTTCTCGAGCATCGGTGGCCCCATCGCCGACGCCGGCGGCGTGCCCGCCATCGTCAAGGTCCTTACCGACCCCGCGCTCCTCGTCATCTCGTTCTCGCTGCTCATGAGTGACTTCTTCGACACCATGGGCACCGCGATGGCCGTGGCCAAGCAGGGCGAGTTCCTCACCGACGACGGCAACGTCGAGAATATCAAGGAGATCCTGATCGTCGACTCCGCCGCCGCCGCTGTGGGCGGTTTCATGGGTGTCTCCTCCATCACCACCTTCGTCGAGTCCACTTCCGGCGCCGCCGACGGTGGCCGCACGGGCCTCACCTCCGTCACCACCGGCGTGCTGTTCATTCTCGCCGCGTTCTTCTCCCCCATCGTCACCATCGTTTCCAGCGCCGCCACCTGCGGTGCTCTGGTCTACGTCGGCTACCTCATGATGAGCGAGGCCTCCGAGATCGACTGGTCCGACGTGTCGCAGGGTTTCCCGGCGTTCATGATTGTCGCCGGCGTGCCCTTCACCTACTCCATCTCTGCCGGCATCGGCCTGGGCTTTATCGCCTACGTGATCGTCGCGCTCTTTAAGGGCGAGGCCTCCAAGATCAAGCCGCTCATGTGGATCGCAGCCCTTGCCTTCCTTGTCTACTTCTTCGTGGCGTAACGGCATAGTCTGCTAAAGCAAAACAACAAGGCGCGGAATCGCATCGAGCGGCTCCGCGCCTTTCTTTTAGCGTCTGCCCCCGTGTCAGCGTGCGACAATTGAGGCTGTCAATATCACAACACCGAGAGAAGCCTGCCTTGGAAGCGCATCATAAGCAGATAACCGTTTATTCAGAGTGTGCGGAGGGCGCGCCCGTCATCTACCTCCCCGTTGTCATGGGCGACGGTAGTGAAGTCTACGAGCGCTGCCGAGAGCTCGACTGCCCGCCGTTTACCCTTGTCGCCATTGGAGGGCTCGATTGGAATCGCGAGCTGAGCCCCTGGGCATGCGACGGAACTATACGAGATGCCGAGCCCTTTGGCGGACAGGCTGCTGGTTTTCTTGACGAGTTGTTGAAGCAGATAATCCCCCAGGCCGAATCATCGCTCCCGCAACCGCCTGCCTGGCGCGGCGTTGCCGGCTACTCGTTGGCGGGTCTTTTTGCACTGTGGGCACTTTGGCAAACAGATGTCTTTGAGCGCGCAGCGAGTGCATCGGGGTCGCTGTGGTTCCCTGGCTTTATCGACTACGCGCGCGAGCGCACGATGACAGCTACGCCCGACGCCGCCTATCTGTCGCTCGGTAAAAAGGAAACCAAGACGCCCAACCGCATGATGCGGCACGTACTCGACGATACGCACGCGATGGAAGAGTTGCTTATCGAGCGTGACATTCCAACAACGCTGGAGCTCAACCCCGGCAATCACTTTGCCCAAACTGACCTGCGCATGGCGCGCGGCATCCACTGGATACTGACGCATTAAAAATGGCGTCCACGCGTACATACGCATGGACGCCATTTTTAATTTGGCTGAACGCAGCTACTATTCGACAGTCTCCTCGAGTTCAGATACGGTGGGCGTCGAGAACTGGGGCATGGATGTCCTTTCATGATGGAAGGGCGATCAGGCATATCGGATAACCTGCCCGAACGATACGATCCGAACCATTGTACGTGATACGCAATGTCTCGCGCGCGCCGCCACCTGCAAACGGTAGCGTTACTTCCAAACGCGCTCGGCAATGCGCTTGACCAGCGCGATCTTTGCCCATTGCTCATCCTCGGTCAGCTTGTTGCCAATCTCGCAGCTGGCAAAGCCGCACTGGGGCGACAGGTACAGGTTCTCGAGTGGCACGTACTTTGCGGCTTCGCGGATGCGCTCGACGATAGCATCCTCGTTCTCGAGCTCTGCCGCCTTGGTGGTTACCAAGCCCAGCACGACCTTCTTGCCGGGAGCGACGTACTTGAGTGGCTCAAAGCCGCCGGCGCGCGGCGTGTCGAACTCCAGATAGAACGCATCGACATTCTCATGTGCGAACAGGTACGGCGCGATGGGATCGTAGCCGCCCTCAAAGGCATAGGTGGAGTGGTAGTTGCCGCGGCACACGTGCGTGTTGATGACCAGATCGTCGGGCTTGCCCTCGATGGCGGCGTTGTTGAGCGCCACGCCCAGCTCGCTTACCTTTTGCAGGTCGACCGGGCTCATGCCGGTCTTGGACACAAAGTCGGTATCGCAATAGATGCCCCAGGTGCAGTCATCAAACTGGATGTTGCGGCAGCCTGCTGCGTACAGGTCGGCGATCACCGTGCGATAAGCGGCTGCAATGGCGTCGGCAAGTTCCTCATCGGTCTTATAGACAGCGCGCAGACTCTCCTGCTGGCCGTCGCAGCGATCGAGCGTGACCTCAGAGAACGTCTGGATCGGCGCCGGAATGGTCTGGCATGCGACCTGGCCCTCCCCCTCAAGCGCCTTGACGAACTTAAAATGCTCGACGAACGGGTGGTTCTCGCCGCTGATGGGGCCGGTCACCACGGCGGTGTCGGCCGTCGTCTCCTCGTCATGGAACATATAACCCGTGCGTGAGGTGCGGCGCTCAATGCCGTTAAGGCCCCTGTCTCTTATACACATCTGACGCTGCCGACGACTCCTTACGTGTAGAT
>URNK01000074.1 GCA_900549195.1 uncultured Collinsella sp. | reverse complement strand
CGGAGATGTGTATAAGAGACAGACGCAGGGGGCTGCCTTGACCACGATAGTCAGGGCTCCCGGCCAGCATCGTCGCGCGAGTACGCGGGCATCTTCCGGGATATCCACGCCATAGCGGTCGAGTGCTTCGACGCCATCGACCAGCCAAGCGACGGTTTGCGTGAGCTCACGTTGCTTGAGAGTGAAGATACGGCGATAGCCGGTGCCGAGCGCAGGAACTGCGGCGCCATTGACGGCAGCCTGCGGATCGCGCGGCCACGATGGGAATTCGCTTGTATCTTGGGGCACGGCGTCCGAGAAGGCGTTGACTGCCACGGCGACACCGTAGACGGTCTCGGTCGGGATCAAGGCCAGGCCGCCGCAGCCGAGCACCTCGGCCGTGCGCTCGACGGCAAGCCGATGCGGCTCGCGCGTTCCCTCGTATACCCGATAGACCGTCTGCATGTGTATGCCAGCCCCTTACGCTCTGGTGCAAGTTTGTTTACTGTGGGGCATTCTCGCACGAAACGTTCAACCTATTTGCCCAGAGCGCATGTTGGTTTGGTGAGCGGCTCTAGTAGTCGGTGAAAGTGAGGGGGTTAATTGAAGATTTTTAGCGCGCAAGCGTAACGGTACGATCGGGAAACTCGATGCTTGCAACCAGTTTTCCGCCGAGGCTCTCTGCGTACCTGCTCAGCGTGTCGAGCCTCATCGAACCCAACTCCCCACGCTCGAGCTCGGATACACGTTTTTGAGAAACGCCCATCGACTGGGCGACCGACGCCTGTGTTAGATCTTTTAACCTGCGAATCTGAGCAAGCTTATAGGCTTCGATACGATCGCGAGTCCTCTCCTGCTCGGCGGTAATGGAGTCGCGTGTTATCCCGCGAGATTCCATATACTCATGCAGTTCCATCTCGATCGAGCCTCCTTACGTGGCGACGGTATATTTGCTCGGCCCTTGGAATGTTGATCGCATACCAACCGTTCCATTTTGCCCTTGACGATCCCGCTCGCGACTTATCACCCGCCAATAGCAATACCGCCTGGCGCTTGGGGTCAAAGGCGAAGAGGATGCGAATCACCTGCCCACCACACGACGTCACTCTCAGCTCCTTTAAATGATGAAGCTTCGAGCCCTTTACGCGGTCAACCAGCGGACGACCAAGGCTGGGACCTTCCTTCTCGAGCACCAAAAGGTCTGCATAAATCTGCTTCAGCGTAGCTTCATCCTGCTCATCAAGCCAAGGTTCAATGTAATCAAGCACGATACGGTACCGATGCAGCTGATTTGACATACCTTTCTCCTTCTATAGTAGAAGTTTTACGGTATATTGCAAGGACAAACTTGCGCAAATGTCTATTTATTCAGCTTAAATACGCTGTTTGGGCTCGGTGACGATGGCTCGAACGATGCGGGGACGATCGGTGAGGTCGTGGACGATACGCACGTCCGAAAGGCCTGCTTGACGACAGAGCTCGGCCGCGGCGTCGAGCGCGCCCTCGTAGAGCTCGCAGGCAAACAGGCCGCCGGCACGCAGCATGTAGGGCGCCGCGTTGAGCAGGCGGCGGAAGATATCGAGACCGTCGGCACCGCCCTCGAGCGCCAGATCGGGCTCAAAGTCCTTGACCTCATGCGGCAGCGAGCGCATGACATCGGTGGGGATGTAGGGCGGGTTGGAGACGAGTACGTCAAAGGTGCCCCACTCTTCGCGGGGAATGGAACTCACCAGGTTTGTGAGGCTGAAGGCGACCTCGTCGGACGTGAGGCCAAGCGCATCGCGGTTTTTGGTAGCAAGGTCGATGGCGCGCGGCTCGATATCGGTAGCAGTGCAGGTAACGTGCCCGCGGCGCTCCCAGGCAAGGGAGAGCGAAATGCAGCCCGTGCCGCAGCCGACCTCGAGAACGCGGGCAGTGCGGGGCTCGGCTGGGGCAGATACGTTGGCCTCGGCGGCATCTTGCGCGGGAGTCGCCTGTTGGTCGTTGTCCTCAATGGCGATGCCGTATTCGTCGAGCTCGGGCTCGGGGGTTTCCATGGCCTCTGCTTCTGCCGCTTCGGCTTCTGCTGCCTGCGCGGCGGCTTCCTCGGCCTCGCGGTCGGCCAGTTCCTCGGCATAGGCACGGCTGCCCAGTACATCGCCGCCTAGCGCCGCCTCATCGGCAGCCGTCAGGTTAGCGGCACGGCGCTCGGCGGTCGCCCGTTCGTCTGCCAGCGCGGCCTCGGCCTTGCGTGCCTCCTCGACCTCATCGTTCCAAGGCAGCTCAACACGCTGACGGGCAGCAGCCTCGGGGCTCAGCACCTCGGCATCCAGATAATTGAGGACTTCCTCGACAAGCATCTCGGTCTCGGGGCGCGGAATGAGCACACCGGGGGCGCACGCGACGTCGATCATGCGAAACTGCGTGCTGCCCGTGATGTATTGCAGCGGCTCGCCCTTAGCGCGGCGGACAACGGCCGCATGCATGGTCTCGAGCTGGGCCGCGTTAAGCGTCTCGTCCATACGCATATATAGGTCAATGCGCGCCAGGCCCGTGGCGGCGCACAGCAGCCACTCGGCAGAAAGACGGGGGTGCTCCTCGCCGCGCTCGGCCAGGTACTCCTTGGTCCACTCGAGACAACGCTTGATGGTCCAAATCTCGTTTGCCATGGGGCCCTCCCCTCTTAAGCGCCGGACGGCGCGCGAATGTCGGAGCAGATTGTACGCGAGGCCAGCGCTTGGCAAGAGACGATTGAAGGCAATTATCGAGAATCAGCCCAGAATTTTGCACCGGGCTCGCTCAAAGTGTTCATTCGCCGACGTCTAGATTTGCATTCGTCAAGCTTTTGGCAAGGTTGCCCCAAAACTAACCAATATCTAACCAAGAACATACCAAATCACTTGACGCGCGACTCATCAAAAAATGCACTGCGACTTCTTGGACGATTTTTTGAGCAATATTTTCAATAGCAGATGAATGCTATTAATTACTTTGAGCAGGTAGACAGCTCAAATGCCATCACAACTGATTGAATAACATCTCAAAGCAATGTGCCCAACCTAGTCATTTAAGAACGTCCCCAATGACTACATCTAAGGCGCTGCAGGTTGAGCATAAGTCAGCGAAAACGCCCCTAAGCGAGCAAGGTGACGTGAAAGAGGAGGGAAGCGTACTTTGGGTACGCGACCGACGATTGAACGTCAGATTGCCGCTTAGGGGCGTTTGCAGCGTCGAGCCGTTACGGCGTTTGGTAAAACGCCGTAACTTAAACAGCCTGTGCCAGCTTCTCGGCTCGCTCGGCGGCGGCGAGCGCCTCGATGACGGTGCCGAGCTGATCGCCCAGAAGGACGCCGTTGTAGGTGGAGTTGAAACCGATGCGGTGATCGGTCACGCGGTCCTGGGGCTGGTTATAGGTACGGATCTTCTCGGAACGGTTGCCGTGGCCGATCTGGCTCTGACGCTCGGCACCGAGCTCTGCCTGCTGCTTCTCGAGCTCCATCTCGTACAGACGAGCGCGCAGCATCTGCATGCAGACTTCGCGGTTCTGAATCTGGGAGCGCTGTTCCTGCGACTGCACCACGGTGTTGGTGGGCAGGTGGGTGATGCGCACGGCAGAATAAGTGGTGTTAACGCACTGACCGCCAGGGCCGGAGGCGCAGTAGGTGTCAATGCGCAGGTCGGACTGGTTGATCTGGACGTCGATCTCCTCGGCCTCGGGAAGCACGGCGACAGTTGCCGTGGAGGTCTGGATACGGCCCTGGGACTCGGTCTTGGGAACGCGCTGGACGCGGTGCACGCCGGACTCGAACTTCATGACGGAGTAGACGCGGTCGCCCTCGACCTTGAACTCAATGGACTTAAAGCCGCCGGCCTCGCTGGGGCTGGAATCGAGCACGGTGGTCTTCCAGCCGCGCGACTCGCAAAAGCGCTGATACATCTTGTACAGGTCGCCGGCGAAGATGGCCGCCTCGTCGCCACCGGCGGCGGAGCGAATCTCGACGATGGTGTTCTTGTCGTCGTTGGGGTCGCTCGGAATGAGCATGTACTTGATGTCTTCCTCGAGCTGGGGGAGCTTGGCCTCGTTTTCGGAGATGTCCATCTGGAGCATCTCCTTCTCATCGGCATCGGTGGTATCGTGCAGCATTTCCTTGGCAGCCTCGATGTCATCGAGCGCGCCGATGTACTCGCGCGAGGCGGCAATGAGGTCGGACTGGTGCGCGTACTCCTTGTTGAGACGCGTGAACTCCTTGATATCGGAGGCGACGGCCGGGTCAGAAAGCTTCTTCTCGAGCTCCTCGTAGGCCTTGATAATCTTTTCGAGCTTGTCGCGCATGGCGGGACTCCTTTATATGCGTGAAGGTGAAAATCGGCAGAGTTGATGGGGCGCGCGGCGCCACTGCGGGGGTAAGCCCGGCTAGAACATGTCGATCTTCAGATACATGCGCATCCCTTCGCGTATGGGGTACATAGTTGCGGTCTAACCCATATATGATAGCGTGCGCAGGCAAACCTGCATATAACCCGCACGGAATCCGACAAAGGGACAGTCCCTTTGTCGGATTCTAGAGCGTATGGAGCAGGGCGATGAGGAAGCGGACACCCTGGAGGTAGGCGCGGCGGGTAATGCGCTCGTTGGTGCCGTGGACGCCGCGATCGCACTCGTCATCGTCGACCACAAAGGCCGAGAAGCGAATGCACTCGGAGCAAATGCGCTGGTAGTTGGCAGCGTCGGTCGCGCCGATCACGGTCGAGGGGACAATCGCCAACGGGTCGGATGATCCGTTTTCCTCCGTCCCCTTTGGATCACGGAAATAGCGGGCGGCGATGGCGCGAACGGCCTCGAGTCCCGGTCCACCAACGCGCGGGGACGGCGAAGGCTCGGAGCTGCCGGGGCCAAGTTCGACCTCCACACGTCCGGCAAGGCCCGCCGCGGCAACCGCCTCGCGGCAGCGCGCCACAACGTCGGCCACGCTCGTGCCCTCGAGCATGCGGAAGTTAATGTTGGCCCACATATCCTGCGGCATTACGTTGGCGCCGGTGCTGCCACCCTCGATCTGCGTGGGCGCGCAGGTGGTCGTCACCAGCGGATAGAGCTTCTTGCTGGCGAGGCACTCGCGCACGATGGTGTCCTTGTTGGAGGCAATCTCGTCGGCCGTGTAAAGCCCCAGCTCGACGAGCTGTGCGGCAAGCAGGTCCGTGACGCGCGTCGGCCATTCGATATCGCAGATTGCGGTGATGGCACGGCTCAGCACCTCGAGCGATGTGCCGCCGTAGGGGTTGGACGAATGCCCGCCCTCGCTACGCGTCCTCAACACGATATCGGCGTAGCCCTTCTCCGCGAGATCGGCATGCATAAGCCAGCCCTCGCCCGCGCCGTGCTCGGCAGCCGAAACGATGCGGTAGTCACCCTCGTCGATCAGGTACTCAAGCTCAATGCCGCGCTCCTCGAGCGCGCGGCCGATGGCGCCTGCGCCGTACTGCGTAGTCTCCTCGTCCTGGCCAAAGGCCAGGAGCAGCGTGCGCTCGTGCTGCCAACCGTGCGCCAGCACATACTCAACCGCCTCGAGAATGCCTGCGACCTGGTCTTTCATATCGATGGCGCCGCGACCCCAAATGTAGGTGTCGTCCACATGCCCGCTAAAGGGGGCGTGCGTCCAATCGTCCTCGGTGCCCGGCACCACGGGGACCACGTCCATGTGACCCATGAGCACAACGGGCTTGAGTGCGGGGTCGGAGCCGGCAAGCGTCACCAGCAGCGAATGGTCGATAAGCTCGACCTCGCCCGCCGCAAACACGCGCGGCCAGGCCTGCTGCATATAGGCGCGCAGGTCGTCGAAGGGCTGCCAGTCCACCGCCTCGGCATCCATGCTCGAAATGGTCGGAAACGACAGCACACGGCCCAAGCGCTCGCATGCGCCGGCCTTGTCCAAATCGGCAAAATCATCCTCATGCGCAAAGAAGCGCCAAACCTCGGCCGTGACATCCTTTCGATTGTGACGACAAGGGCCGCCCCACCGGAGCGGCCCTGCCACATAAGCGCTTGCGGTCGGTTATTTGTCCTCGAGATAACGCGAGAGGAACTCGCGGGTACGCTGGTGTTTGGGGTTGCCGAAGAGCTCGGCCGGCGCGGCATCCTCGAGCACTACGCCCTTGTCCATAAAGACCACGCGGTCGGACACCGTGCGGGCAAAGGCCATCTCGTGCGTGACGACGACCATGGTCATGCCGTCGGCAGCGAGCTTGCGCATGACCTCGAGCACCTCTCCCACGATCTCGGGGTCGAGTGCGGAGGTCGGCTCGTCGAACAGCATGATCTGCGGATTCATGCATAGGGCACGAGCGATGGCAACGCGCTGCTTTTGGCCGCCGGACAGGCGACCCACGGCGGCGTGCGCGAACTTCTCGAGCCCCACGCTCGTCAGATGCTCCATCGCGACCTTCTCGGCCTCGGCCTTGCTCATCTTTTTGAGCGTGACGGGCGCGAGCGTGCAGTTGTCGAGCACATCCATGTTGTTGAACAGGTTAAAGCCCTGGAACACCATGCCGATGTCCTCGCGCAGCTTGTTGATGTTGCAGCGCTCGGCCGTGAGGTCCTGGCCGTGGAACCAGATGTGGCCCGCGTCCGGGGTCTCGAGCAGGTTGAGGCAGCGCAGGAAGGTCGACTTGCCCGAACCCGAGGCGCCGATGATGGTGACGACCTCGCCGGGATTGACGGACAGGTCGATGCCCTTGAGTACCTCGAGCGAGCCGAAGCTCTTGCGCAGGCCCTCGACGCGGATGAGCGGCTCATTGGTCTGTGCGGCGGCCGCAACGCCGGTAATGGCGGTATCTGCCATGATAATTCTCCTCATCTTGAGCCTAGTTGGAGCTGGGCAGCGTGACCGGAGCCTCGGCGCCGAGCTTTTTGCCAAAGGCCTCGAGCAGGCGGCTCGCCACGAGCGTCAGGATCAGGTAGACCACGAGCGCCACGCAGTAGACCTCCATCTGGCGGTAGTACACGCCGGCGACGGTGGTGGTGGCGTACATGAGGTCAAACACGCCGATGACCGAGAGCACCGACGAATCCTTGATGTTGATGATGAGCTCGTTGGTGAGCGCCGGAATCGCGTTTTTAATGCCCTGGGGGAACACGACTTTGCGCATAGCTTGCCACTGCGACAGGCCCAGCGAGCGCGCTGCCTCGGCCTGGCCGGGATCGATGGACTCGATGCCGCCGCGCAGGACCTCCATCATGTAGGCGGTGGAGTTGAGCGAGATGGTAACGAGGCCGGCGGTAAAGGTGCTCCAAATCTGGTTGGCCTGAGCGGTCTCGAAGCCCATGCCGCGCAAAACGGTGAAGCCCGCGTAATAGATGAGCAGACCCTGGACCATCATGGGCGTGCCGCGCACGATGGTGGAGTAGACGGTCGCAAAGCCGCGGCCGATACTCTTAAAGAAGCGCACCAGGTCGTTGTCCACGCGATCGAAGGTCTGAATGCGCAGGAACACAAAGAGCAGTGCCAGGAAGAATGCGATGACGGTGCCGAAGGTGGCAAGCGCGATGGTGATCTCGATACCGCGAATGAAGAAGTCCCCGCTCTTGTAGGTCATGTAGACCAGGCTCGACAAAAAGTCGCTGGGGTTGGAGTCCGAGACAATGCTCACCTGTACCAGGTCGATAAACGACATGACGCAGCGGTCCACGAAAAAGATCGCCGCGATGGCGACCACGACATAGCTGCCCAGGCGTGCGCCACGACGGAAACGCTCGGATGCGAACGGCGACGTTTCGCGATAGTCGCTCCAGTGCATAAGCTTGGTGACCAGCGCCGCCGCCGACACGACGAGCCACGCCCAAAGGATTGCCCAGAGGCAGTCTTGGAACACGCCCGTAGGCGCCAAGAAGCTCAGCGGCGTGGGGTTGCGTTGGCTAAACGCCAGGCCGAGCGCCGCGATAACGCTCGTGCCCAGGTACACATAACGGTGGTCGGCCTTGATAAAGGAGGCCAGGCGATTGATGGTTTTCATGCTGCCTCCCTATGCCGGCTGACGGTCGAGGCACGCGTCCCACATTTGGTCGCGCTCCTCTTGGCTAATGCCCTTGAGTGTCTTATCGATGAGCTTAAGCAGCTTGTCCGAGCCCTTGCGGCAGCCGACGTTTGCCGCGACCTCCTGCTTAAAGCCCTCGCCCTCGGCAAAATGAATAGGGACAATGCCCGGATTTTGGGCCATATAGCCCTTCTCGTTCTCGGTGTTGTACGTCACGGCGTCGCACGTGCCCTGCAACAGGTTCGAAAACCTGTCTCTTATACACATCTCCGAGCCCACGAG
>URNK01000073.1 GCA_900549195.1 uncultured Collinsella sp. | reverse complement strand
CGGCAGCGTCAGATGTGTATAAGAGACAGGATGGCAGCTCTCGCCGATGTTTGGCGCCGCGGCCATGAGCCTGTCGAGCGTCTGTGTCGTAAGCAATGCGCTGCGCCTAAAATCCTTTAAGCCTAAAGTGGCAAAATAGGCTCACCATTAAGTCCATTTAGAACGGGTTTTCCAGGTGCCCGAGATTGACCTGAAAGAGGAGCGACGCGTACTTCGGTACGCGAGCGACGGCTTGAAGGTCAAGGTCGGGTGGTTGAGAAAGCCAACACAACAGAGAGGGATACCCATGCGTTACACAATTAAGACTTCCGGCCTTATGTGCGGCCACTGCGACGCCACCGTCGAGACGGCGTTGCTCAACGTGGCCGGCGTGACCGACGCCGACGCCGATCACGAGACTCAGACCGTACAGGTGGAGTGCGCCGACACCGTGACCGCTGAGCAGCTCGCTGCCGCCGTCGAGGGCGCCGGCGAGAAGTTCCACGCCCTGTCCGTGACCGCCGCGTAGCAGCTACCAGAAGCATTCGACCCCATCGACCAGAAACGAGGACCCGCCATGATGGCAGACCACAAATCGGTGACCCGCATGCTCAAGACGGCACGCGGCCAGATCGACGGCATCTTGCGGATGGTCGATGAGGACCGCTATTGCGTCGACATCTCCACGCAGCTCATGGCAACACAGGCGCTCCTCGCGCGCATTAACGCCGACGTGCTCAAGGCGCATATCGAGGGCTGCGTGACTTCGGCAATCGAATCGGGCGACGAAGACCTCAAAGCCGCCAAACTCGCCGAAATCGAACGCGTCGTCGACAAACTCTCCAAGTAATTGGGGCATTGGGGACAGGTACGTTTGCACCACATTGGTGCAGATTAACCTGTCCCCCTTGCTCTAAATCGGGTATAAAGGCGTGCGGCATATCGAATGAAAGGCAATTTGCATGAATGACTTTATGAAGGGCCGCAATGGCGCTGACGAACTCACCATCGTGATGGGCTTCGCAGGCATTATCATCGCCATGATCGGATCGATAGCCCGCATCCAGTGGCTCAGCTGGATTGCCATCGCCGTAATCGTGATTGGCGTGCTGCGCGGCCTGTCCAAAAATATCGACGCACGTCACAAGGAGAACGAGGCCTTTGTCGCCGCGACTGCAAACGTACCCGGCTTGGGCAAGTTTGTAGCTAGCTTGGGCGGCGGAGCTGCAGCGGCCAACGCCTCGCGCGCAGCCGGTACTAGCAAGGAAGACTTTGAACGTGCCAAGCGCACAGCCAAGAAGATGTGGAAGGGCCGCAAGACCACGGCCTATCTCAAGTGCCCCAACTGCGGCCAGATGCTCTCCGTTCCCAAGGGCAAAGGCAAGATCCGCGTCACCTGCCCCAAGTGCCATGCCAAGATGGAGACGCGCTCATAGCCGCCATACCATAGGACAAATAAAAGCCGAGGCCTCGTGTTGAGACCTCGGCTTTTTCTAATTATGACAAAAGGATTGCCCCCTTGTCGCATCGCCATATCGCGCGCTTACGCCACGCCGTCGCGGGCAAGCTCCTCGGCCAACGCCTCGGCAGGCATGGCCATAATCGTGTCGAGCTCGGCGTCCACCTCGGGAATACGCTTCACCTTGAGTTTGCGCACCAGATCACCACGGCACATCACGTGCATCGGCTCACGCAGTGCGCACAGGTCATCGAGCGGATTCTTGCGCGTCACCAGGATATCGGCGGCCTTGCCGCACTCGATCGTGCCAGTATCGCCGCCCAGCCCCAGCAGCTCGGCATTAACCTGCGTGGCTGTATGCAGTGCGAAGGCGTTGCTCACGCCGACATACTTGGCAAAATAGGCGACCTCGCGCCACATGTCATACTGCGTCACGAACGGGCAGCTTGAGTCCGTGCCAAGGCCCACCTTAACGCCAGCTTCCAGTGCGGCACGGGCGCTCTCGATGATGCCCGAGCACACGATGTCGCCGTTCTTCTTTTGCGTATCGGTAGAATGGGTCTTTTCCGGATCGAGCAGTACAAACGGCAGTGCGGGGCTGATTGTGCAGGTCACGCTCGGCGCGCGTCCCTCGAGCTGTGTTCCCGCGGCGCCGCGGTACAGCTCCAGGATCTCGGGGGTCATCGGAGCGCCGTGCTCGATTGTGTCGACGCCGGCCTGAAGCGCGGCCTTCACACCTTCGGTGCTCTCGACATGGGCCATGACCGGAAGGCCCATATCGTGCGCCGCCTTGCACGCCGCCGCGGCAACCTCCACCGGCATACGCAGCACGCCCGGCTCGCCCACCTCGGTCGCATCGAACACACCGCCCGTTACGAACAGCTTAATGACGTCGGCACCGCGCGCATACAGGTCGCGCACCTGTTCGGCTGCCTCGGCGGGACTGTTTGCCACCTGGGCGAACAAGCCCGCACCATGGCCGCCCGGCACCGTGACGCCCGTTCCCGGCGCCACCAGGCGAGGACCTTGATACTTGCCGGCGTCGATGGCATTACGAACGGCGATGTCGGCAAACAGTGGGTCGCCCGCGCCGCGCACCGTGGTCACGCCGCTTGCCAGTTGTTGTTGGGCGCTGCCCTTAAGAATATGGCGCACGATGGCGCGCCCCACGGGATTATCGAGCTTCTTCATCAGCGCGCCTGCATCGCCCGCCGAAACCGGCTTGCCCGAACCGCACAGATGCACATGCATATTGATGAGGCCTGGCATGAGATACGCACCTGCCAGGTCGATGACCTCGGCACCTGCAGGCGCCTGCGCCACAGCACTCGGCCCCATCCACGTGATGACACCGCGCTCAACGGCCACGGCCATGTCGGGCTGCGGCTCCATATGTTCCGAACCATCTAGGATGGTCGCATTGATAAACAACGTGGAACGATCGGCAGACGCCATATCGAGCTCCTCCCTCACGATTAACTTGAACATTTGTCCATTATCACCTAATGCAGCGACCTAAAGTCGAACATATCGGTTAACGGAGGGACGAGAGGATGTGGGGGACGGAATACGTTGCAGTCCCACCCCAGCGAAACCAGGGAAATGTCTCAATCTGTAACAGGTACTGGGTTATTGGGCCCCCTGATGTTACAGATCGAGACAAAACCTCTCAGCGCCCATACCACTGACGTCTCCACTCCTCAGCCAAATCGGGCCGTCGCGGAATACCCGCCAACCTCATCTTCTCAACCAGCTTCCCCGGATTCTTGAGCTCATCAAACGTAAACCGAAGCACCTTGTGCCCGAGCATTGTCAGATGGGACTCCCGTTGACGTTCTGCCACGAATGGGTCGACCGACCCCCGATCCCCACCATCCTGCAGGGTATACTTTCCCTTCCCGTCGAGCTCGCCGATGACACACGTCCCGTTCTCGAGCCGCCAAAAATAGTCGACGCGAAACACCTGGCTCGAATCGAGCGGGTCGCGAAACTCCACCTGCAGCTCCGGAACTGGAAAGCCGTACGCAATAAAGAACGCTCGGAACCGAGACTTGCCGCCGTTTTCGAACAGCCCGTCCGCATACGACGCAATCACCTGTGCCCTGCGATACCCTCGCCTGCCCTCGCAATCGGCGCGGAGGCGCTCGCACAAATCCCAACGTGATACGCCTTTCGCCCGCAGTGCAGAATCGGCAATCGCCAACCCGTAGGAGAACGGCGCACGCAGTAAGCAATCCTCCACCGTGCGCCAAAACGACGTCACCCGCACGCCATCAACACGCTCGAGCGCGCCCGCCATCTGCGGACGCAACAACCTGCACCCGCTGCTCAACGTCACCGAACAACCCGTCTTAACAAGAAAGCGCGGCCCGAGCAGATCATTCGGCACCTCCAGACCCCACAAAAGCGCCGCGTCATAGCCCCAAAACGCCCAATCGGGATGAAATTCCGCAAGCCCTTTGATAGTCCTCAGCGCTCGCTCCGCCGGCGTCAATGCATCCCAATCATGCTGAAAACAGAACAGGTACGGCTCGGGCTCCGCGATATCGTCGGTTCCAACATGGCGTCGCAGCCACATGAGCTCGGTATTGTCATGCGTTGCGAGCAGCGCACCTTGCTTGGCCGTCTCCGTGAGCCGCGCGAGCATTCTATTCCGCGCCAACGTGTTGCGAGTCGCATGTTTGTGTTTGAGAACGGTATTAGGCACTTTCATCACCGCCACGTCAGACAAATGGGCCATCGTCGCCGTTGCCTCCGCTGACAAATGTCTTGATCTGTAACAGGAAGACAGTCTTTGAGCCTCTAGTTGTTACAGATTTAGATTGTTCGGCACCGCGTCCAGCCTTTGTCTCAATCTGTAACAGGCAGGTCGAATTTGGGCCTGTAGATGTTACAGATTGAGACATTCCCCCAACCAGGTGCCAAACGTCTCGGTCTGTAACAGTTAGACGTTCTCCAGACCCCCAAACGTTACAGATTTAGACAAACCAGCGGCGCCCAAGCGTTCGTCTCGATCTGTAACAGGTAGACCGGTTTTTTGTCCCTAGACGTTACAGACCGAGACATAACGGCAGAAGGCAAGGCAGGCGACGCCAGCCACACCCCCTACTCCCACTCCTGCTCGTAGATGTTGAGCGACTTCACGTACCGCCCCTGGGCGCCCATGATGTCGCGGACCAGGCGCAAAAAGAAGCTGATGCACGAGGTGTCAAAGCCATCCTGCAGGTCCTCCGGATGCACCGCACCCGGCCCATCGACTGCCGTGTCACTCAGGCGCGCGATGTCATACAGATAGAGCTGTCCCGCCGTCAGCCAGACATCGTCGACGCAGGCGAGGCGCACCGCGATCGCGCCGTCGCTCCAATGCTCCTTTTGCACGATATGCGGGTCGTAGACATCAAAGCGAAGGTCGGCGCGCGTATCCTTCAGCGCAACCATGCCGTTCGCAGGATCCTTGTCCAAAATGCCAAAGCGCGAGAAATACTGTGTGTCGCGCACCTGCTCGAGCCGCTTGAGCGAGGCAGGCGAAAGCGATGCCGGCGGTTCGTCAACATACAGCTCGAGCAGCGTCTTGCCATGGCGATAGGGGCGCTCGAAGAGCAGCCAATCGGTAAATGCCATGTTGTAGGCCATGATTTCGTTTTGCGAAGGCTCGGTGCAATAGCTGAGCCACGGGTCGACAATGATCTCGAACTGTTCGCGTGCCGGCTCCAAAAACTGGAACTTCCGCAGCATCCAAAAATGGGCCATGTCGGCAATATCGTTGCCGACGGCTTCAGCCAGCTGCGCTCGGTCTAAAACGTGGTCAGTCACGGCATCCTCCTCAAACTGATGAACCTCAATTTGAGCTTACGAGGAGGGTGGGCAGCCACGACCAGCGCGGGCAAAATAGGCCTCCGGCTGCAAACCAGATGCTGACCAAACACTTGACGGGACACTTGACCGAATGAGCGCACCGCAAAGAAACCGCAGGTAGATATAGACAGTCAGTTCACTCATTTGAGGCAAACGCCCGCTACCACCACAGAAAGAGCAGAGTAGCACAGTCGCAAACGTCGACGAATGAACACTTGCACGTCGGCAAATGACAAAGTCGCCTGCGAACTCGCAAGGAGTGTCCCCGAATGCCGGCACATAAGGAACGTCCCCAGCTGCCGGCACTTGGGGACGTTCCTTTTGGGCCGGCATTCGGGGACAGCCCTTGACGATTCAGCTGTGGACAGCCGCCTTACAGCTCCAGCGCGTCGGCGACTTCGGCAGCGCAGGCCAGGGCGTCGGCCATAGCGTTCACCACGAGCGAGCTGCCGTTACGAGCGTCACCGGCAACATACACCGGCGCGGCATCCACAGCGACGCCGCCAACACGCGCCGCAAGATGCGAGCCCTCGGCGGCCATCACAGGCAGCGGACGACCAGCAGTGGCAACGGGCACGCCAACGGCGTCGAACACACCGTGCTCTGGGCCCGTAAAGCCGCAGGCGATGAGCACCAGCTGGGCCGGCACCTCGTGCTCGGAGCCCGCGATGCGCTCGGGCTTGCCAGCCGACCAATCCAGATCGACCACGCGCAGGCCCGCGGCCGCGCCCTTCTTGTCCAGCAGCACCTCGAGCGTATCCACGCCCCAAGCGCGCATCTCGCCGCCCATGACAGCGATAGCCTCCTGCTGACCGTAGTCGGTCTTCTTAACGTTGGGCCACTGCGGCCAAGGGTTGCTCGCCGCACGCTTATCGGGCGCGGCCGGCAAGAACTCAAACTGGCGCACACTGCGCGCACCCTGGCGCACCGCGGTGCCCACGCAGTCGTTGCCGGTATCGCCGCCGCCAATGACCACAACGTCCAGGCCACGCGCGTTCACCGCGGGCTCACCACCATCGAGCACCGAGACGGTCGAAGCCGTCAGGTAGTCCACGGCATACACCACGCCCGGGGCATCCACATTCGTAGCCGAAAGACCGCGGGGTGCACGAGCGCCGGCAGCCACCACAACGGCGTCAAAGCCATTGAGCTTGGCCGCTACCGCAGGGTTCGTAACGTCAGCGCCCAGCTCAAAGACAATACCCAGCTCGCGCATGAGCGCCACGCGGCGCTCGACCACAGACTTCTCGAGCTTCATGTTGGGAATGCCGTACATGAGCAGGCCGCCCGGGCGGTCGTCACGCTCAAACACCGTCACGCGCGCGCCGCGACGCGCAAGTTCCCATGCAGCCACCAGGCCAGCCGGGCCAGAGCCAATCACAGCGACCGTGGGCGCATCCTCCCCTGCCGGCTCAAAGCGACGCGGACCGCCATTTGCCCACTCATGGTCGCTGATCGCACGCTCGTTGTCATAAATCGTCGTGGGCTGGCCGTCGACCGAACCCAGGTTGCACGCGGCCTCGCACAGCGCCGGGCACACGCGGCTCGTAAACTCGGGCATGGGCGAGGTGAGCGACAGGCGCTCGGCAGCCTCGTCCCAGCGGCCGCGGTACACCAGCTCATTCCACTCGGGAATCAGGTTGTGCAGCGGGCAGCCACTCGGACGCGCCTTGCCAAAGCTCGCGCCCATCTGACAAAACGCCACACCGCACATCATGCAGCGGCTCGCCTGGGCACGGCGCGCATCGTCGTCGAGCTCCACGTACAGCGGATCGAAATCGCGGCTGCGCTCCTCCACGGGGCGCAGCTCGTGGGTCACGCGATCGATATCAAGAAAAGCACCGGGCTTACCCATGGCGCTTACGCCTCCTTCTTGGTCGAAGCAACAGAGCTGGCGGCGGCGGGCACAGCGCCAGCGACACCACCCGCCACATCAAAGCGAGCGACATCGGCGGCGTCGGCGCGACCGGTCACAATGTCAAACGCCAGCTCCTCGGCCTGCTCATGCGTCTTGCCGACGGCCTCGGCGGCGGCGACAATCGCCAGCACGCGCTCGTACTCGGTCGGAATGACCTTCACAAAGTGCTTGCTCATCGTCTCAAAGCTGTAGAGCAGCTTAATGCCGCGCGGGCTCTGCGTCGCGTCCACGTGCTCCTGGACGAGCGCACGAATCTGCGCCAGCTCACCGGCCGTCGGGGCTTTAAGCTCAACGCTCTCGTGGTTCACACGGGCATCGAGCGTGCCGTACTGGTCAAAGACGTAAGCCACGCCGCCCGTCATGCCGGCGGCGAAGTTCTGCCCGACCTCGCCCAGGATGAGCGCCAGACCTCCCGTCATGTACTCGCAGCCATGGTTGCCGCAGCCCTCGACCACCACCGTGGCACCGGAGTTGCGTACGCCAAAGCGCTGGCCGGCCAGGCCGTTAATGAAGCCGCGGCCACTCGTAGCGCCAAAGAACGCAACGTTGCCCACGATGATGTTCTCGTCGAACTTGTAGGTCGCATGCGGGTTGGGGCGCACCGACACCTCGCCGCCCGAAAGGCCCTTGCCAAAGTAGTCGTTGGCGTCGCCGCACACGTTGAGCGTAATGCCGCGCGGCAGGAAGGCGCCAAAGCTCTGACCGGCCGAACCATCGCAATCGATGGTGATGGAGCCGGCGGGCAGGCCCTCGGGATGCGCCTTGGTCACCGCGTTGCCCAAGATGGTGCCCACGCAGCGGTTGACGTTGGCGATATCGGCGCGGAAGCGAATCGGACGCAGGTGCGCACGGGCATCGGCCGTATAGGGCACAAACAACGTGGAGTCGAGCGTCTTTTCGAGCTCGCTGTCCGCAGCCATCTGGGGCAGGAAGTGACGGCCGTCGGCACCCGGGATATGGGCACCAAACTCACAGGTCGCGCTCGCCAGCACGGGCGACAGATCCAGCAGGTTAGCCTTGCGGTTGCCCGGGACCTCAATCTGTCGCAGGCACTCGGGATGGCCGACCATCTCGTCGACGGTGCGGAAGCCCAGGCTCGCCATGACCTCGCGCAGCTGCTCGGCAACAACTGTCTCTTATACACATCTGACGCTGCCGACGACTCCTTACGTGTAGA
>URNK01000072.1 GCA_900549195.1 uncultured Collinsella sp. | reverse complement strand
ACGAGATGAGCGCTAGTCTCGTGGGCTCGGAGATGTGTATAAGAGACAGTCACTAGACCAGGCATTCCCCAACCAAGCCCGGGCATACTAATCCCCCATCAGCAAAGAAGCCCTGACGCCCCACCCATTTCCGCCCTAACGCCACAAGGGCGATCGAGCAGGACGGCTTGGGCGGGTCCCCGTACTTAGTTTCCAAAATCATTCCGCAGCGCGAAGGCTTCTTATTTTTTTCCGCCCTAACGCCACAAGGGCGACGACCTCGAGTAGATCAACCTGGGAGGGACGAGGGCTTAGTTCCCCAATCTTTCCGCAGGGGGCAAAAAGCCTCGCCGCACGAAGTGCGCAGCGAGGCTTTTTGCATGCCCGAGGACGATTGGGGAACTAAGCCCTCGTCCCTCCCCGGGATATGTAGCGAGTCGGAGTACCCTTGCTGTTACTCTGCTTTGCCCACAGAGTTGAGGTTGGTCATGCGGATCTTAACCAGCTCGGTGATCTCACGCATACCCTCCTTGGCCGGCTTCTTGGGATCGAAGCAGGCGGGATTCTCGGCCATGTAGGCCATGAAGCCCTTGGTGTAGGCCTGACGCAGCTCGGTGGCGTAGTTAACCTTGCAGATGCCGTTCTTCACAGCCTCGGCAACCTGCTCATCGGGCACACCGGAGGTGCCGTGCAGAACCAGCGGCACGTCGACGGCGTCGCGGATGGCCTTGACCACGGACTGCTCGATGTGCGGATCGCTCGTGTACACACCGTGGCTGGTGCCAACGCCAATTGCGAGGGAGGTGCAGCCGGTGCGCTCGACGAACTCCTTGGCCTCGGCCGGATCGGTGTAGGGGCTCTCGCCCTCAACCGCGGGACCGTCGTCCTCCTTGCCGCCAACCTTGCCGAGCTCAGCCTCGACGGGCACACCCATGGCGCGGCCAGCGTCGGCGACGGACTTGGTCAGAGCGATGTTGTCCTCGAAAGACTCGTGCGAACCGTCAATCATGACAGAGGTGTAGCCAGTGCGGAAAGCCTGCATGCAGCGGTCATAGCCATCGCCGTGATCGAGGTGCAAAGCGACGGGCACGGAAGCGCGCTCGGCGGCAGCCTTGACCATGCCGTAGAAGTAGTCCAGACCAGCGGTCTTGATGGTGCCCGGGGTGGTCTGCATGATGACGGGGGACTTGGTCTCCTCGGCAGCAGCCAGAACGGCCATAACAAACTCGAGGTTCTCAACGTTGAACGCGCCGACGGCGTAGTGGCCGGCCTGAGCGTCCTTGAGCATCTTTTCGGTGGTAACAAGTGCCATGAGCGTTTGCTCCTCTCCCTCGCCCGCATCTGGACATCGGGCATAGTTGTTCACAAGGCGTTTTACCTTGCGTTTTACTGCGCTCATTGTATGAAATTCAGCGTCTTTGCACGTGCGAGATATTGAGCCCATGCAGGTCAATACCGTCGTTTTTGAAAAGTAAACGGAAGGAATTGGAGCCGAGTGGGCGTGTTCGATATTGAATTTTGGGCGTTGAGCGTCTTTCTTTTATAGAAAAGATAAGTAATCGAAAGGTGTTTTCTTACTCAAAAAGAAAATGAACGAAAATAGAGTCAACACAATTCCTGCAAATTTAGCCGAGAGTGGAGCAGACATGACCCAAGCTACCAACCGTGCTTTTGCCGACGAACGCCGCGCCGCCATCATGGAAATGCTCGAGCACAACGCCTCGGTGCAGGTAGCAGAAATCGCCCAGACCTTTGGCGTGTCCTCCGTCACCGCCCGCGCCGACCTGGACGCGCTCGCCGAAGCAGGCAAGCTGCGCCGCACACATGGTGGTGCCGTTTCGCTTCACAAGCGCCTGACCGTCTCCACGCAGGATCGCCGCATCAATGTCAACGTCGCCGCCAAGCAGGCCATCGCGCAAAGCGCCATCGAGCTCGTCAATGACGGCGACACGCTGCTCGTCGACTCGGGCACCACGGCGCTCGAGTTCGTCCGGCTCCTTGATCAGCACGACGGCATCACCGTTATCACGGCCGACATTACCATCGCCGATTATATTGACGAGAGCATGCCCTCGGTCGATGTCGTCATGCTGGGCGGGGCACTGCGCAAAGGTCATCGCTATCTGTACGGCCCACTTACCATGCAGGCTCTCCAAATGGTCCACGCCGATCTTGCCGTCATGTGCCCTGGCGCTTTTGTTCCCGGCTGCGGCTTTACGACCGACTTTCCCCAGATGGCCGAGACCAAAACAGCTATGATCGCCGGAGCCCATCAGAGCGTCGCCCTCATGGACGCTAGCAAGGTTAACGGACGCGGCATGTACCGCTTTGCCGAACTGACTGATGTCGACACCATCGTGATGGACCGTGACCCCGATCATGCCGTCGCCACCTCAATCGCCGAGGCCACCGACAGCGCACGTCCAGCCCTCATCATCGCCGGCGCTTAAACAAAAACCACCACAAAGGTGCCTGTCCCCTTTGTGGTGGTTGTGATGGCTGAGCGTCAAAAGTGAGCGTGTCGCTACTTGGACAGCTCGTCGGCGAGGGCCTCGATCTGGGCGCGCGAGGCTTCGTTGAGCGAGCCCAGCACAGTCACCTTGTTCTGCGTCAGGGTGATGTCCTTCATGCCCTCGAGCTCCTTGGTCATAACCTTGGCAGCCGCGGGTGCCCAAGAGCCGGCCTCGACGAGCGCCACCGTACGGTTCTGGTAGGCGTGCTCGGCGAGCGTATGGATGAAGGTGCTCATGCACGGGAAGATCTCGCCCTGATAGGTGATGGAGGCGAGCACCAGACGGTCGTAGCGGAACGCATCCTCAACGGCCTCGGCCATGTCGTCACGAGCCAGGTCAAAGACGGAGACCTTCTGGCCGCGAGCCTCAAGCGCAGATGCGAACTCCTCGACGGCAGCCTTCAGATGCCCGTACACGCTCGCATAGGCAATCGTGATACCCTCGTCCTCGGGCTGATAGCTCGACCAGGTGTTATAGGTGTCGAGGTAGTAGCCCAGGTTCTCAGTCAGCACGGGGCCGTGGAGCGGGCAGATAATCTGGATGTCCAGGTCGGCGGCCTTCCTAAGCACGGCCTGCACGAACTTGCCGAACTTGCCGACGATGCCAAAGTAGTAGCGGCGAGCCTCGCAAGCCCACCCTTCCGGATCCTCGATGTCGTTGGCGCCAAACTTGCCAAAGCCGTCGGCACTAAAGAGCACCTTATCGGTGGACTCGTAGGAGAAAATCACCTCGGGCCAGTGAACGTTGGGGGCGCCGATAAAGGTCAGGCTGTGGCCGCCCAGATCGAGCACATCGCCCTCTTTGACGACCATCTTGCGCTCGGGGAAGTCGGTGCCAAAGTAGTTGACCATCATGCGGAAGGCGCCCATGCTTGCCACGATCTGCGCCTGGGGATAGCGCTCCATAAAGGCGGCAATGCCGGCGGAGTGATCGGGCTCCATGTGATGGACAACCAGGTAGTCGGGCGTACGGCCGTCGAGCGCGGCCTCGAGGTTGCCGAGCCACTCGTCAACAAAACCGCCGTCGACGGAATCGGCGACAGCGATCTTTTCGCCCAAGATAACGTAGCTGTTGTATGCCATACCGTTCTCGGACACATCGTACTGGCCCTCGAACAGGTCAATGTCGTGATCGTCGACACCGATGTAGCGGATATCCTTGGTGATCTCCATCAGGCAAAGCCTCCTAGATAGACAAAAGAACCCGTCTATCATAACACTCGGCTGCATAGCCACGGCTATCTGCCAGCATCCATACCGATTGTTATTGAAATACGATAAATCGCCGTTTACCTGCGCAAACTATGAGCGTGGTATCGCCGTGCTATGTCGAATAATGAGCTGGCCGGGAATACGGATGGCAACGGTTTTGCCCGCCGTACCTGCCTCGGGAACCGCATGCTCAAACACCTCGCGTCCGCGCTGATGTAGATCGAATCGCACGGTCGTGAGCTCGTTGTGCGCGACAAAGTCGTCGAGCGAATCGTCGACACCCACCACGCTTACGTCCTCGGGCACACGCAGGCCGCTATCGCGCAGCGCCGCAATTGCGCCGTTTGCCATCTGGTCGTTTGCCGCGTAGATTGCCGTCATCGTACGGTCGTGCTCGGCCAGATATCTGCCGGCCTCGTAACCGCTGTTGGCAGACCAATCGCCTTCGAGTGGTTCGGCCATTTTGATATGCCTGCGCTCGAGAGAATCTCTCCAACCAGCCCGGCGGAACTGTTCGTCGACCGAGAAGGACGGACCGCCGATAAAGCGAATTTGCTCGTGACCCAGCTCAAACAGATGATCCATAAGCAGTAGAGAGCAGCCATAGTGGTCAGAGTCGACCGTGGTTACTCGCGGGTGAGCATACATGGTGACGATGACCGTGCCGATACCCGGCAGAGGCTCAAACGTCTCAAAGTCGGGCGCCAGTCGGCTCATGCCGATGATGATGCCATCCACCGGCAGCGCTGCCATACGGCGAGTGGCCTCGGCAAGCGAAAACTCCTCGGTCTTGGACATCTCGACCAGCGTGATAGCACAACCGCGCTCGCGGGCCGCACTGGCAATGCCGTCGATCATCGTCAGGTTGCCGAACTTGGTGACGTCGTTAACGCACAGCCCGACCGAATGGTAGCGGCCGTCGCGCAGCGAGCGGCCGGCATAGCTCGGACGGAAACCGAGCTCCTGCATGGCTGCCTGCACGCGCTGACGCGTCTGCTCGTTCACGTTGGGCAATCCGTTGGCAACGCGCGAAACCGTCTGCTGCGAAACACCGGCAGCGCGGGCAACGTCGGCCATGGAAACCGGACGCGAACCCGTGTCGTTGGAAGGGCGCCTTGCCACAAAATCACCTTCGCTCCTGTAGGAAGCCTAAATACCCCATGCGAAATTGCTGGTCACACGGGAGGCTTTGTTGTCTATCGATAATGTTAACGTACTCTACTATACCTATCAGCAATTATGCAGTGCCCTCAACACCACCTGAATACCGTTCACGGCTCATTTTCGACCGATTGCAGGAAAGCGAAGAAGTCCGTGGTTCCAAGCTATGAGTACGTTAACATAAGGCGTAAACACACCGATACCATGATGGCCTGCGCTCCGAGCGCGCAGGCCATGGCGTCGTATTCGAAAGGACGCTCATGATTACCACAACTCCGTTCGGCACCGCCCCCAGCGGCTTGCCGGTTACGGTCTATAGCCTCGTTTGCGCAGGTGCCCGCGTGCGCGTCATGGACTATGGCGCGACCATCCTTGGCATCGAGGTTCCCGATGCCTCAGGCGATGTTGCCGACATCGCGCTCGGCTTCGATGCCCTCGATAGCTACTTCGACAATCCGGCGTGCTACGGCGGAACTATTGGCCCTTCGGCCAACCGAACGGATAAAGGCCAAATCGAGATTGCCGGCACGGTCTATCAGATGGCATGCAACGATGGTCCTGACAAAGCCAATAATCTGCACACCGACCTTGAGCATGGCCTTCATAAGCGCGTGTGGAACGCCACAGTCGACGAGATTACCAACACGGTGAGTTTTACATGCAAGTTGGCCGACGGCGAACTGGGCCTCCCGGGCAACCGCACCTTTACCGTTGCCTATGCCCTGCAGGCAGGGCCAACGGGTGCCGCAGAGCTCACCTGCACGCAAAGCTGCGTTACCGATGCCGACACCTTCGTCAACATGACCAACCACACGTACTTCAACCTTGCGGGGCACGATGCCGGCACGGTTCTGGACCAGGTCGCGACTATCGACGCCGAGGCTTTCCTCCCCCAGCGCCAGGACAACGTCTCTTCTGGCGAGGTTCGCCCCGTGGCCGGCACGCCATTCGATTTCCGCGCACCCAAGACGCTCGGCCGCGACATCGATGCGAACGACGAGCAGCTCAAGATTGCACGGGGCTTTGACCATTGTTTCTGCCTGGATGGCTTTACTCCCGACGCCGACCCGCGCCACGCACTGCGCTTGCAAGATCCAAACTCGCGCCGCACGCTCGACATCTTCGTTACCGCACCGGGCGCGCATCTGTATACCGGCAACTGGCTCAGCGATATCGACGCCAAAGACGGCTGCAGTTACGGTCCTCGCGACGGCGTCGCATTTGAGCCCGAGTTTTGGCCTGATAACAATCATCACACAGATTGGGCACATCCCGTCTGCGCACCTGACCACCCGTTTAGCTCGACGATCGTCTACCGATTCTCGACGATTTGTTAACCCACCCTCGTCGAGGTGCGAGGGAGCAGCGTTATGACTCCCGCCTACTCCCTCGCACCTTGATATGTTTACGTACTCATAAGCAAAGCCCGGTAACTCGGGATAACCAAGAAAGGAAGACACCATGACCGCCCCCGACGAAAAGACACTCGCCACGCTCACCAAGCTATTTGAGGAGGAGTTTGGCCCCATCGGCGACCGCCAGGTGCTCTACGTGCACGCGCCCGGCCGTTCCGAAATCAGTGGCAACCACACCGATCACGAGGGCGGCCACGTTATCGCCGGCTCGCTCGATGTCGCTGTCGACGGCATCGCCGTAGCGACCGACACCAACAAAGTCCGCGTTGCCGATGAGGGCTACCCCACCTTTGAGATCACGCTCGATACGCTAGATGTTCAGGAGTCCGAGAAGGGCACGTCCGCAAGCCTCGTCCGCGGCATGGCCCACGAAATCGCCGCTCTGGGCGTTGAGCCCCAGGGCTTCGACTTCGCCTTCACCTGCTCTGTCCCCTCTGGCGGCGGCCTTTCCAGCTCTGCCGCCGTCGAGGCCGCGTACGGTCGTGCCATGGAGACGCTCTGGGGCGCACCCGCCATCGAGCCCGTCGCACTCGCCCAGATGAGCCAGCGCACCGAGAACAACTACTATGGCAAGCCCTGCGGTCTGATGGACCAGGCCGCTGTGTGCCTGGGCGGCCTTGCCTACATGGACTTTGAGGACCAGGCTCAGCCTAAAACCCAGAAGCTCGAGCTCATTTTTGAGGATCACGGTTATGCGCTCGTGCTCGTTAAGGTTGGCGCCGACCATGTGGCAGCTACCGACGACTACGCCGCCGTTCCGCGCGAGATGCAGGACGTCGCTGCCGAGTTTGGCAAGGCACGCCTGTGCGAGGTAAACGTGGCGGACTTTGACGCCAAGCTCCCCGAGCTGCGCGCCAAGCTGGGCGACCGTGCCTGCCTGCGCGCCGTTCACTACTGGTACGAAAACGGCCTGGTCGACAAGCGCTGGGCAGCGCTCAACGCCGGCGACATCGACCAGTTCCTGGTCCTGACGCGCGAGTCCGGCGCCAGCTCTGCCATGTACCTGCAGAATGTCGTTGCCAAGCTGGGCTCCGAGCAGCCTTCCATGTACGCCCTGGCACTGGCCGAGCATGTCCTCGACGGCCGAGGCGCCGTCCGTATCCACGGTGGCGGCTTTGGTGGCACCATCCAGGCCTTCGTGCCGCTCGACCTGGTCGACACCTTCATCACCAAGATGAACGGCTGGCTGGGCGAGGGCTCTGCCCGCCACTACGCAATTTCTGACAAGGGGGCTTACGCGGCATGGCTGTAATGACTGACGTGCGCGAGGCTGCGCAGAACCTGATCGAGTACGCTATCCACCGATCGATGATCGGACAGGACGACCGCATCTGGGCCTACAACACCATTTTGGAGTGCATCGGCGCCACGGGCCCCGCGCTCGACATGGCCTGGGCGCTCCAGGTTGAGAAACTCTCGCTCTTGCACCCCGATACACTCCCCGACTTTGACCTAGAGGGCACGCTTGCCGCGCTTGCCGAGGCCGCCGTTGCCAACGGTACTGCCGAGGACACAGCATCGGGCCGCGACCGCATCGCCATGCGCATCATGGGCGCGCTGATGCCGAGGCCTTCGGTTGTAAACGAGGAGTTCAACGGCCGCATGGGCGTCAACGAGCCCCGCGCCGCGACCGACTGGTTCTACGGTCTGTGCTGCGACGCCGGCTACGTGCGCCGCGCCGCCATCGCGCGCAATATCAAATGGAACACCCCCACCAACTGGGGTGACCTGGAGATCACTATCAACCTGTCAAAGCCCGAAAAGGACCCGCGCGATATCGCCGCGGCAGGTGCAGCCAAGAACACGGGCGAGAAGTATCCCGCCTGCCAGCTCTGCATCGAAAACGAGGGCTACCCTGGACGCTCCGCTGCAGCCGACGGCGGCGCCCACCCCGCCCGCCAGAATCTGCGCGTTATCCCCATCCAGCTCAACGGCGAGCGCTGGGGCTTCCAGTACAGCCCGTACGCGTACTTTAACGAGCACTGCATTGCCATGAGCTCCGAACATCGTCCGATGCACGTCGACCGCAAGGGGCTGACCTGCCTGCTCGACTTTGTCGACCTGTTCCCGCACTACTTTATTGGCTCCAACGCCTGTCTCTTATACACATCTCCGAGCCCACGAGACTAGCGCTC
>URNK01000071.1 GCA_900549195.1 uncultured Collinsella sp. | reverse complement strand
AACAGAAGAAACCCCCGCGCGACCTTTGCGAAGCAAGGGGGAGCGCGGGGGTTTCTTCTGTTCCGACGGCGATGCGCCGGGTTGCAAGGACGATGCGACTACAGCGCGAAGTCGCCGCCGACGAGCGTGGAGACGGGCTCCTCGTGGTAAACGGCGGAGATGGCCTGAGCGAACTCCTCGGCGACCGAGATGGTCTTGATCTTGCCGCCGACCTCGACGGGAATGGCGTCGGTGACGAGGCACTCGACGATCGGGGCGTCGTTCAGACGCTCGATGGCCGGACCGGAGAAGATGCCGTGGGTGGCGCAGACGTAGATGTCGCCAGCGCCCATAGCCTTGAGCTCCTTGACGTTGGCGCACAGGGTGCCAGCGGTGTCGATCATGTCGTCGTTGATGATGCAGGTCTTGCCCTTGATGTCACCGATGATGCCCATGACCTCGGCGGCGTTGTGGCGCGGACGGCCCTTGTGGGCGATGGCTAGGTCGCAGCCGAGCATGTCGGACAGCTTCTTGGCGGCCTTGGCGCGGCCCACGTCGGGGGAGACGACAACCAGGTTGTCGGTGTCGAAGTGCATGTCGTTGTAGTACTGGCCAAACAGCGGCAGTGCGGACAGGTGGTTAACCGGGATATCGAAGAAGCCCTGGATCTGGCCCTGGTGCAGGTCGAGGGTGATGATGCGGTTGACGCCGGCGCGCTCGAGCAGGTTGGCGACGAGGCGGGCGGTGATGGGCTCGCGCGGGCCGGCCTTGCGGTCCTGGCGGGCATAGCCGTAGTGGGTGATAACGGCGGTGATGGAGCGGGCGGATGCGCGCTTGGCAGCGTCGGTGGCGATGAGCAGCTCCATGAGCATGTCGTTGACGTTGCCTCCGGCCACGGACTGAATCAGGAAGACGTCGGCGCCGCGGACGGTCTCGTCGTAGCGGGCGTAAATCTCACCGTTGGCGAACTGCTTTAGCGTAAGGCCCGAAAGCTCGACCCCAAGGTACTCAGCAATCTTCTGAGCGAGGGGACGGTTGGAGGAACCGGAATACACGCGGATGGACTTGCGCATATTCTCCGACTTCTCGGGATCATTAATCGGCATTACCCTTCTCCTTTATATCGAATGCCATATAGATGCCTTGTTGCATTGTAACCGCGCGACGGGGTTAATCGGGTCTTGATAACGTCTTTACCGTCAACGGACACGAACCGACCACTCATCCGGTTGCGCAGGTCACAATAGAAAAAGGAGCTGCTCCCATGGGAACAGCTCCTTAGATGCTTGGTAAAACGTTATACCTCGTCGTCTTCGTGCAGACGGCGGCGGTAATCGGCGGCCCAGCCCTCAATGTTTACCTGACGGGCACGGCCCAGGCCAAGTGCGTCGGCCGGGACCGGCTCGGTGATGACGGAGCCGGCGGCCACGAGCGCGCCGTCGCCGATCTGGGCGGGCGCGACCATCATGGTGTCGGAACCGATGAAGGCGTCCTTGCCGATGACGGTCTTGTGCTTGTGCACGCCGTCGTAGTTGCAGGTGATGGAGCCCGCGCCCACGTTGACGCCGGAGCCCATGGTGGTGTCGCCGATGTAGGACAGGTGCGGCACCTTGGAGCCCTCGCCGATCGTGGACTTCTTGATCTCCACGTGCGTGCCGGCCTTGGAGCCGTCGAGCATGTGGGTGCCCGGGCGCAGGTAGGCGCGCGGGCCGCAGTCGACGCCGTTCTCGATGACGGCCTCGATGGCGATGGTCTCATCGATGGTGCAGCCGCTGCCGACGGTGGTGTCGGTGAGACGGCTGTTGGGGCCGAGCTGGCACTCTTCGCCCACGGTGACGTGACCGATCAGATGCGTCTGCGGCCACACGACGGTGTCTCGGCCGATGGTGGCATCGGGGCCGATCCAGGCCTGCGTGGGGTCGATGAAGGTAACGCCCTCGGCCATCCAGTGCTCGTTGATGCGGTCGCGCGCGATGGCGGTGAGCTGTGCGAGCTGGATGCGGCTGTTGACGCCCAGGCCGTCGCGGTAGTCATCGCAGTGGAAGATGGAGACTGCCTGACCATGGCCTTTGAGGATCTCGAGCATGTCGGGCAGGTAGTACTCGGATTGCGCGTTGTCGTTGCCGATCTCGTCAATGTGGGCGGCGAGCTGCGCGCCGTCAAAGGCGTAGCAGCCGGCGTTGCACTCCAGCAGCGTGGCGGCCTGCTCGGGCGTGCAGTCTTTCTGCTCGATGATGCGCTCGATCTGGCCGTCGGCGCCCAGCTTGATGCGGCCGTAGCCGAAGGGGTCGGGCGGGGTCATGGTCATGACGGTGCAGGCGAGCTCGCCGGTGGCGACGGTTTGCGCGAACTTGGCAACGGTGTCGGCGGTGATGAGGGGCAAGTCGCCGTTGAGCACGACGACGGGGCCTTGCGTGATGCCGCAGGCCTCGAGCGCGACTTTCACGGCGTGGCCGGTGCCCAGGCGCTCGGTCTGCTCAACGCACTCGACCTTGGTGGCGCTGTTGGCGTAGGTGCCGTCGATAAGGGCGCGCATCTCGTCGGCGTGGCTGCCGATGACGACCACGACGCGGCTGCAGCCGGCCTTGATGGTGGCGTCGACGATCCACTGGACCATGGGCTTGCCCAGGATCTTGTGCGAAACCTTGCAGTGGTTCGACTTCATGCGGGTGCCCTCGCCGGCAGCGAGGATAATTGCGGTTGCGTCCATGTGATCTCCTGTTACGTTATAGAGACGTGTGTTTGGAAACGATACACGGCGCAATATGATACCGCAGGCATATGTTGAGCGCGTAACGATTGGTTTGCGGCGGTTGAGGCTTGCGCCGCCGGCGTGGCGTTTGCGCTGCTTGCGTGCAGCGTTGGCGGTGCTGCGAAGCTGTCGTTTGAGCGAGGGGACGGGGGCGCCCGTGGATATCATGCGAGAGGAATCGGGCAACGAACCCGTCGCGGCATTTTCGATGTCGCATCCGGCGGTGCCGGCGTTCTACATGGCGTTGACGCTGGGGCTCACCATGTTCTCGATGCAACCGGTGCTGATCGCGCTGTCGCTTGCGGGCGGGCTGGCGTACGGGCTTGCGACGCGCGGCGCTGCGCGCACGTTGGGGGCGCTTCGCTGGCAGCTGTCGGTGATTTTGATTATCGCGCTGGTCAATCCGCTGTTTAGCGCTTCGGGTTCGACGGAGCTGTTTCGTATTGGCATGCGTGCGGTGTATCTAGAGAGCATGGTTTACGGCCTGTGCATGGGCGGGCTGTTTGTGGCGAGCGTGCTGTGGTTTGAGGCGGCGGCGTCGATGCTCGAATACGACAAGGTGCTTGCACTGTTGGGCAACGCCGCGCCGGTGATCGCACTCATGATTTCGATGTGTATGCGGCTTATCCCACAGTTTTTGCGCCGCGGCCGCACGGTACTGGCGGTGCAGGATGCGATTGATGTACCGGGGCGTGCGCCCACCGATCCCGTGCGATCGCGCCTGCGGGCGTCGAGCGTGCTGATGGGCTGGGGCATGGAAGATTCGCTTGAGCGCGCGGATGCCATGCGCTCGCGCGGGTGGGGTGCTGCGTCGCGCCGTACGACGTACGCGCGGTATCGACTGGGGCGCAGCGACGTTGCCGCGCTGGTCGGGCTCGCGCTGTTTGGTGCCGCCGCGGTGGCAGTGGCATGGACCGCGACAACGCAGTATTCGTTTTACCCGCAGCTTTCGGTGCCGGCGCCGTGGCTGGGCTATGTCGTGTACGCTGCCTGGATGGTGCTGCCCTGTGTGTTACATGCGATCGATGAGAAGAGGTTCGGCTGATGGCTCGGTTGGATAGGGGCCCGGTGTCAGGCGCGGCGTGCGGCCCGGATATGCCGGCGATTGAGGTGCGGAGCCTGAGCTTTGCCTACCCCGGGGCCGATGCTGCGGTGCTCGAGGGGCTCGACTGGTCTGTTCCCCAAGGTGCATTTGCGCTGCTTGTCGGCGGTACCGGATCGGGTAAGTCGACGCTGCTGTCGCTGCTCAAGCCCGAGATTGCTCCGGCGGGCGAGCGCACTGGCGATATGCGCGTGCTGGGCGAGAACGTTGCCGACATGGACGTGCGCGCGTCTGCGGAGCGCGTGGGCTACGTGTTCCAGGATCCCGAGAACCAGATTGTGTGCGAGACCGTGTGGCACGAGATGGCGTTTGGCCTGGAAAACTTAGGCATGTCGCGCGACGAGATGCGCCGCCGTGTTGCCGAGACCAGCTATTTCTTTGGTCTGGAGGACTGGCTTCATCGCGATACCGATACGCTTTCGGGTGGCCGCAAGCAGCTGCTGTCGCTTGCCGCCGTTCTGGCGCTGCGTCCGCGTGTGCTGTTACTCGACGAGCCCACGTCTCAGCTCGATCCCGTTGCCGAGAAGAATTTTCTGCACGCGCTGTTTCGTGTGAATCGCGAGCTGGGCTGCACGGTTGTTGTGGCGACGCATCAGCCGCGCCCAATGCTCGAATACGCGACGTGTGCGTACCGGATTGAGGATGGCCGCGTGCACGAGGCGGCGGATATGGCATCTTTGGGACGCCGAGAATCGCTGTTTTCCGATGACACGTTGGGGTGGGGTGCCATCCGATGTGCAAAAAACGGAGTATTCAGCAGGCGTGAGGACAATTTGGGCTCTCTGGAGCCGCCCGGGGGCGTATCGAGCGCGAAAAAAAGTTTGGAATTGGACAAATCGTCCGAATTTGTGGCGCAAACGTCGCTCGAGAACGGCTTGGAAGCCTTCTCGCGCACGGATGGAAGCAGAATACTCCAAAAAATGCACGCTGGGTCGGCTACCACCCTGTCGGAAGGTTGGTTTCGCTACGATCGAGCGTCCGGCTGGGTGTTGCGTGGGCTCGATGCGTCGTTTTCGGCCGGTGCGGTGCATGCGATCGTGGGCGGCAACGGATGCGGTAAGTCGACGATGCTCTCGGTGCTGGCGAAGACCGCCAAGCTGCAGCGCGGCCGCATGGTGCGCGGAGCGGCCTCGGCGGCGTTGCTGCCTCAGAATCCCAAAGCATTGCTGGTTGCCGAGACGGTGTGCGACGAGCTGATGGAATGGGCTTCAGCCTGCGGATATGACGAGACCGTGGCGCGGGAGCGCGCGGCGAGCTTGGGGCTGGACGGCCTGGAGACGCGCCACCCCTACGACCTCTCGGGCGGACAGCGCCAGCTGCTCGCACTGGCAAAGCTGCTGCTGATCGGCCCCGAGCTGCTGCTGCTTGACGAGCCCACGAAGGGCTTGGACCTGGAGAGTCGCCGCACCATCGCCCGCGCCCTGCGTGACCATGCGAAGGCTGGCGGCACCGTCATCATGGCTACGCACGATTTGGACTTTGCCGAGCAGGTAGCCGACGACGTCGCCATGATGTTTGACGGTGAGATTGCCTGCATGGAGCCGCCGGCCGACTTCTTTGCCGACAACGTGTTTTACAGGGCGTGATGGGATGACGGATTATCGCGTCGCGCGCCTACTCGCAAAACTGGAGATCCCGCTGCTGCTGGCGGTGCCAGCGGTGATGGCTGCGGCGTTGCTGGCGGGCGTTGAGCAGGCGGCGCTTGCCATGCTTGTCGTGGTGGCGCTGGTGCTCGCGCTGTTCTTTGCGGGCTACGAGGCGTCGCGACCTGGCCTGCGCCAGATTATGCCAACGCTGGTTTTGGCGGCGTTGGCCGCGGCGGGGCGCATCTTGTTTGGCCCCATTCCCGACTTTAAACCCGTGAGCGCCATCGCTATTATCGCGGGGGCGACGTTGGGCCGACGCAACGGCTTCATGGTCGGCGCGCTGGCGGCGCTGACCAGCAATTTCTTTTTTGGGCAGGGCATGTGGACGCCGTGGCAGATGTATGCCTGGGGCCTGGTTGGCTATGTTGGCGGCGCGCTGGCGCATGCGGGCGCTTTTGATCGCGCCGATGGCACCGTGCGCATGCCGGCGCTGCTGGCGTATGGCTTTGCCTCGGGCTTGCTCTATGGCGTCGTGATCAACGCGTATGACATCATCGGTTTTGTGCAGCCGCTCACCTGGGCGGGTGCCGCGGCGCGTCTTGCGACGGCGGTGCCGTTCGATATTACGCATGGCCTTGCGACCTGTGTGTTTTTGGCCGCTCTGTACAAGCCCTGGTGTCGCCGCATCAACCGTGTCGTCGTGAAATACGGGCTGTAAGGCATTTCGCGTTCCCTCACGAACTTGCGGTGGAATAGTTCTCGTTTTTGGCTATTTGCTGCCCAAACAGGAACTATTCCACCGCAACTTATAGGGGGAGAGGGGTCACATGATTTGTTTTCCTCTGTCCCCCAGGAATTACTTGGGGCTAGAGCTCTAGCGTGAGGGTGACGGGGCAGTGGTCGCTGCCAAAGATGTCGCCGCGGATATCGGTGTCGCGCACGGTATTGGCGATTGAATCACTTACCAAGAAGTAATCGATGCGCCAGCCGGCGTTGTTCTTGCGGGCATTAAAGCGATAGCTCCACCAGCTGTAGACGCCCTCGACGTCTGGATTAGCCGTGCGCCAGGTATCGGTAAAGCCGGCGTTGAGCAGCTCGGTAAACTTGCCGCGTTCTTCGTCCGAAAAGCCGGCGTTGCCGCGGTTGGACTTGGGGTTCTTAAGGTCGATCTCCTCGTGCGCTACGTTAAAGTCGCCGCAGGTCACGACGGGTTTGCCGCTCTCGCGCTCAAGCGCGCTCAAAAAGCCGCGATAGGCATCATCCCAGGCCATGCGCACGTCGATGCGGGCGAGTTCGTTTTGCGCGTTGGGAGTGTAGACATCCACAAACCAGAACTTGTCGAACTCCAACGCGCAGACGCGGCCCTCGGTTGCGGCTTGGGCGACGAGCTCGGCCGCCTCGCCCTCGCCGGCGTAGGGCAGCAGCGCATCGGCGCGCAGTACGCGCAGCGGTTCCTGGCGGCTAAAGACCGCGGTGCCCGAGTAGCCCTTGCGCTCGGCGTAGCTCCAGGTTTGGTGATAGCCGGCCAGGTCGATATCGACCTGGCCCTCCTGCAGCTTGGTCTCTTGCAGCGCCAGGATATCGACGTCGAGTTCTTGCGCGATCTGGATAAAGCTCGGGTCCTTTTTGAGCACGGCGCGCAGGCCGTTGACGTTCCACGAGGCGAAAGTGTAAGTCTGAGGCATGGTGTCCTTTCGACGGGGTTGGCAGGCTTAAGATTAACGCAACAAGAGCGGGGCGGAGTCCGCGAGTGATAGTGCGAACGCCGCCGTCCCGGAGACACGGACGGAGGACTCATATGACGCAGGCAATATCGGACCCCAGGCAGGCCTCCGCCGCGCTGGCGGATCTGTTTGACACCCACAAGCGCGTGGTCTTCTTTGGCGGCGCTGGTGTTTCCACGGCAAGTGGCATCCCCGATTTCCGCAGCGTGGACGGCCTGTATCACCAGCAGTTTGCCTATCCGCCCGAGACCATGCTGTCGCATAGCTTTTACGAGGCGCATCCGGCCGAGTTCTTCGACTTCTACCGCACCAAGATGATCGCGCTTGGCGCCAAGCCCAATCGCTGCCACACCAAGCTGGCCGAGCTGGAGCGCGCCGGCAAGCTAAATGCCGTGGTGACGCAAAATATCGACGGCCTGCATCAGATGGCCGGCTCACGGCGCGTGTTTGAGCTGCACGGATCGGTCCATCGCAACATTTGCCAGTCGTGTAGCGCGGTCTATAGCGCCGAGTGGATTTGCTCGCGCGAGCACGAGGACGCCGCGGGCGTGCCTGCGTGCCCCGCGTGCGGCGGCCGCATCAAGCCCGATGTAGTGCTCTACGAGGAGCCGCTCGACGAGCACGTGCTGACCGGTGCCGTTGCCGCCATCGCCGCGGCCGATGCCCTCATTGTGGGCGGGACCTCGCTCGTGGTGTATCCGGCGGCAGGCCTTACGCGTTACTTTACCGGCGATACGCTGGCTATATGCAACCTTGCTCCCACCGATCAGGATGCAAATGCCGACCTGCTGATTTCTTGCGACATCGCGGCCGCGTTTGCGTTCTAGCCCGCGCGCGCGGATACAATAGAAAGACTGAGTGCAAAGCGACCCCGCCGCCAGCTCCCCAAGCTCGGCGGCGTGGGCATTTTAGGAGGATGTTCATGGCGAACGACAGCAAGACATGGCGGTGCGGAAAGTACGAGCTCAGCTTTGACCGTCCGCGCATCATGGGCGTCCTCAACGTGACGCCCGATTCGTTTAGCGATGGCGGGGAGCACTTCGACCCGGACGCCGCCATCGAGTACGGCCTAGCGATGCTCGACGCCGGCGCCGACATCATCGACGTGGGCGGCGAGTCCACGCGCCCTGGTTTTACCCCGGTCAACCCCGACGAGGAGGCTCGCCGCGTGCTGCCCGTGGTTCGCGCGCTGGCCAAGGAGGGCGCCATCGTCTCGATCGACACGCGTCATGTGGCGGTTGCCAAGGCGGCCGTGCGCTGCGGCGCCTCGATCGTCAACGACGTGACCGGCTTCACCGATCCCAAGATGGTCGAGTTTGTTAAGACGAGCACCTGCGGCGTCATCGTGATGCATGCCGGC
>URNK01000070.1 GCA_900549195.1 uncultured Collinsella sp. | reverse complement strand
GTCGTCGGCAGCGTCAGATGTGTATAAGAGACAGCTCTAAGCGATATCGCTCATAGCTTACAGAGCCCCGCTGCCATCTTGGTAGCGGGGCTCTTTTGTTTTGAATGATGGTTTGGACTGCCGGGTAATGCTGCCGAGCCGACGGCTGCGGCGACCTATTCGCTCAAGGGGCGCAGCGATGCCTCCTCAAAATGGAAGGATCGCAAGCCTCCTTCCGTTTCGATACACGCGCGACCAAAGGCATCGACGGTTTTAAAGATGCCTCGTGCCAGCTCGTCTCCAGCGGGGGAGCGGGCGATAACGTGCTTCCCGATCCAATTGAGGTGAGCGATATATTCGTCGTGGACGGGCGCGAGCGGACCGGCGTCTTCTTCCTTGGCGTTGAGGCGCTCTGCCCAGGTATCTACAGCGTCTATAACTGCGTGATAGACCTCATCGAGGAGCATGTCGACGGCGGGAACGCTCTCGTTGAGGTCCGAGAGGCCAATTGCCGCCAGGCCGCCATCGGGCACCTCTTGGGGCGTGTAGTTTACGTTGACACCAATGCCGCAGACGGCGAAAGGTTTGCCTTCGTTATCGCGTGCGGCCTCGACCAGAATGCCGCCGAGTTTGCGTCCACTCGCGACCAGGTCGTTGGGCCATTTGAGGCCAATCTCGTTTGCAAGACCCTGCTTTTCGAGTGCTTCGAGCACCGCTAGGCCGCTGACGGCGGCAAGACCAGAGTACTTTGCGGGATTAACGCATGGACGCAGGACAATCGAAAGCAATAGGTTGCCGGCGGTTGAATCCCACTTGTGGCCGCGCCGGCCGCGTCCTGCCGTTTGCGTGCGGGCGGCAAGTCCTGTGCCGTGCGGCGCACCCTGTTTTCCTGCCTCGAGCAGGTCATCGTTGGTCGATCCGGTTACGTCGACAATCGTTAATTGGGCATCCATAGCGGCTGCTACCTCCTTATTGAATAAGTGAATGACGCAATGGTGTCGAGAGATAGACACAATGTGAAGCCTTTGTCGCATTTGGACAATTTAATGTTAACACGTCAACAAAGACTGAAATGCGTTATCCTCTCTTGGTCGATGTAAACACGTCAACAACTCAAAGGAGGTTAGTGATGGGTTTCACGATTCTTGGAACAGGTTCGGCACTTCCTGAGCGCAGTGTTTCCAATGACGAGCTGTCTGAGTTCCTCGATACCTCGAATGAGTGGATTTTTACTCGCACAGGTATCAAGAGCCGCCACGTCTGCACCACCGAGTCACTTGACGACCTTGCCGTAGCGGCGAGCGAGCGGGCACTCCAGGTGTCCGGAATCGACGCGAGCCAGCTGGATCTGATCGTCTGCTCGACGACGACGGGTGACCACCTTGTTCCCGCTGAGGCGTGTGCCGTTGCTGAGCGACTAGGCGCGACGTGCCCTGCCTTCGATGTCTCGGCGGCTTGTGCCGGCTTCGTATTTGCGCTCGATGTCGCCGAGGGCTATATCGCCCGCAGCCGTGCCGAGCGCGTGCTTGTTGTTGCTGCCGAGCAGATGACGCGCGCGCTCGACTGGACCGACCGTGCCACCTGCGTGCTTTTTGGCGATGGGGCAGGCGCCGCAGTGATTGAAGCTGGGGGAGACAGTCCCCTTGCCGTTGAGCTTTCGACGGCGCCCGACGTCGAGACGTTGCGCGTTCCCGGTCTGGTCGGTACCTCGCCGTTTAAGGCTTCCGCAGATAGCGCGAGCGTGCTGTCCATGAATGGCCGCCGCGTGTTCAAGTTCGGCGTCAACGCCATCTGCGACACGGTCCATAAGCTTGCGATCGATGCGGGCATTTTGGTCGAAGACATCGATCATTTTGTATTCCATCAGGCTAACGAACGAATCCTGAGCCAGGCGGTCAAGCGCCTGGGCGTGCCGGACGAGCGCGTGGTTCGCACGTTGCGCGAGACCGGCAACATTTCGAGCGCATGCATTCCGCTTGCCCTCGACCGGCTGGCAAACGCCGGTGCACTTCACACAGGCGACACCATCGCCTTGGTTGGATTTGGCGCCGGTCTGGATATAGGTGGCTATCTGCTTCGTTGGAAGTAGTCGCACATAGGAAATAAAAACGCCCTAGGGCACAACCAAAGGAGAACTACCATGGCAGATCAGAAGACCTTCGAGCGCGTTTGCGACGTTATCCGCGAGACCGCCGGTCTTGACGATGTCGAGATGAAGCCCGAGTCCACGCTCGAGGAGATTGGTCTCGACAGCCTGGGCACCGTCGAGATCCTCGTTGCCGTCGAGGACGAGTTTGGCATCCAGCTCGATACCGAGGAGAACCCCAAGACGGTCGGCGAGTTCGCCGATACGGTCGAGGCGGCATTGGAGAAGTAGAGATGCTCAAGATTCCTCTCTGCGATCTGCTCGGCATCGAAAAGCCCGTGTTCCAGGGCGGTATGGCCTGGATTGCCGATGCCTCGCTGGCGTCCGCAGTGTCCGAGGCGGGTGGCTTAGGCATCATCGCGGCCATGAACGCCGACGCCAACTGGCTTCGCGACCAGATTCATGAGCTGCGCGCCAAGACGGATAAGCCCTTTGGCGTGAACGTCATGCTCATGAGCCCGTTTGCCGACGAGGTTGCACAGGTCGTGATTGACGAGCGAGTGCCGGTCGTCGTGACGGGCGCCGGCAATCCCGCCAAGTACATGAAGGCGTGGAACGAGGCGGGCATCAAGGTCATCCCGGTCGTTGCCTCGGTGGCGCTGGCGCGCCTCGTGGCACGTCGTGGAGCCACGGCGGTTGTTGCCGAGGGTACCGAATCGGGCGGCCATATTGGCGAGACCTCGACGATGGCACTGGTGCCGCAGGTTGTCGATGCGGTCGACATTCCCGTCGTGGCCGCCGGCGGTATTGCCGACGGCCGCGGCGTGGCGGCCGCCTTTATGCTGGGCGCCGAAGGCGTGCAAGTGGGTACGCGCTTTCTGGTCGCAGACGAGTGCACCGTCTCGGAGCAGTACAAAGAGAT
This sequence comes from uncultured Collinsella sp., assembly GCA_900549195.1. Classification (GTDB taxonomy): domain Bacteria; phylum Actinomycetota; class Coriobacteriia; order Coriobacteriales; family Coriobacteriaceae; genus Collinsella. The sequence goes on along the minus strand of URNK01000070.1, from coordinate 5,869 downwards.
GGTCCTGAAGGCCAACGACACTTCAACGCGTGCGACCGGTCGCTCGACGGGACATCCAGTGCGCGCCCTCAAGAGCCCCTTCACCAACGCCTATGCCAAGAGCGAGGGTTCCGGCGCGAGTGCCGAGGAGCTCGGTGCTATGGGAACCGGTGCGCTGCGTAAGGCCGCCAAGGACGGCAACTACGAAGAGGGTTCGTTTTTGTGTGGACAGATTGCCGGCATGGTCAACGAGCGCCAGAGCGCACGCGAAATCGTTGACGACCTGGTCGATGGCGCCGAGCACGTCCTGAAGGGTGCGTGCGCATGGGTGGCGTAGCGTTTTTGTTTGCCGGCCAGGGTGCCCAGCACCCCGCGATGGGCGTCGACTTGATCGAGACATCGCCGGCGGCCGCCGAGGTGTTCGCCATTGCCGACGAGGTGCGCCCGGGGACCAGCGAGCAATGCCGGAGTGCCTCCAAGGAGGAGCTCTCGCAGACCGAGAACACGCAGCCGTGCGTGTTCGTTCACGACCTGGCAGCGGCTGCCGCCCTGCGTGAGCGTGGCGTGGTACCTGCCGCCTGTGCGGGATTCTCGCTGGGCGAGGTCGCCGCGCTCACCTTTGCGGGGGCGTTCGATACGCGAGCGGGCTTTGAGCTCGTGTGCGAGCGCGCGGCGCTGATGGCCGCGGCTGCCGAGCGCCATCCGGGCGGCATGCGCGCCGTCATCAAGCTCGATGCGGCGCAAGTCGAGGGCCTGGCAAAACAGGCCGGCGAGGACTGCTGGCCAGTCAACTACAACAGCCCACAGCAGACGGTTGTGGCCGGAGCGCCCGAGGCGCTGCAGGAGCTCGACGTCCTAGTAAAAGAGGCTGGCGGCCGCGCCATGAAGGTCGCGGTGTCGGGTGCATTTCATAGCCCCTATATGGCCGAGGCGACCTGTGGCCTTGCCGCATATATTGAGGCCGGTCACGCGCCGTCCCCGTTGCTCATTCCTGTTTTGGCAAATATGACAGCGGCGCCCTATCCGGCGGATCCCCAGACGGCATCGGATGTCTTGGCCAATCAGGTGAGCCATGCCGTACGCTGGGTCGATACGCTGCATGCTCTGCAGGATCAAGGCATCGACACATTTATTGAGGTCGGCCCCGGCAAAACGCTGTCCGGCCTGGTCAAGCGTACGCTGAGCGACGTTCGTGTGTATTCGTGCGAGACGGCCGAGCAGGTCGCAGCTATTGCCGACGAGCTCGCATAGTCCACAGGGCTGTAACCCGAAAGGAATGACATGGGCAACTTGAACAATGGCGCGCTCGAGCGCAACGACTCACGTCGCGTGGCACTGGTCACGGGCGGCTCGCGGGGTATCGGCCGCGCCTGCGCTATCGGTCTGGCGGAGGATGGCTACGATATCGCCGTCGTCTATGCCGGCAGCGTCGATGCGGCGCGCGAGACGTGCGACGCCTGCGAGGCGGCTGGTGCCACGGCGCGCTCATATCAATGCGACGTGGCCGACCCCGCTGCCGTCAACGCGTGCGTGGAAGCGGTCCTCAACGACTTTGGCTCCATTTGGGCGCTCGTCAACAACGCTGGCATCACCCGCGATGGCCTGCTCATGCGCATGGGCGATGACGCCTTCGATCGCGTGCTCGATGTCAATCTTAAAGGAACGTTTAACACGACGCGCGCGCTCACCAAGACCTTTATGCGCCAGCGCGGCGGCTGCGTCGTCAACATGAGCTCGGTCGTGGGCCTGATGGGCAATGCCGGGCAAGCCAACTACGCTGCCTCCAAGGCGGGCGTGATCGGCCTGACCAAGGCGGTGGCGCGCGAGCTTGCGCCCCGCGGCGTACGAGTGAACGCGGTTGCCCCCGGGTTTGTCGAGACGGATATGACGGCAAAGCTCTCGGAGAAGGTGCGTACGGTAACCGAGGAGCAGATTCCCCTTAAGCGTATGGCGCGCCCCGAGGAGGTGGCCGGCGTAGTGCGCTTTCTGGCGAGTGATGCGGCTGCCTACATTACGGGTGAGGTCGTGCGCGTCGACGGCGGAATGGCGATGTAGAAACCAGGGCCGAAGAACGGCTTGGATGAGGAGACCATGATGGAACAGAGAGTTGCAATCACCGGTATCGGTGCCGTGTCGCCGCTCGGCAACACCGCGCTTGCCACCTGGGCGGCAATGTGTGCTGGCACGTGCGGCATCGGCCCGATCACGCACTTCGATACCGATGCGTTTGCCGTCAAGGTGGCAGCCGAGGTCAAGGGCTTTGACGGCAACGAGTACTTTGGCAAGCGTGACGCCAAGCATCTCGACCCCTGCGTTCAGTTTGCGATGGCGGCTTCGGACGAAGCCATGCACGATGCGGGCTTTGATGTCGAAGGCGCCATCGATCGCGAGCGCCTGGGCGTCTACGTGGGCTCGGGCGTGGGCGGCATGACGACGCTCGTCGACAACGTCCATACGATTGCCGAACGTGGGCCCCGCCGCGCATCGCCCTATATGATCGCGATGATGATCCCCAACATGGCATCGGGCAATATCGCAATCCGCCACAAGGCAAAGGGCCCGACCCTGCCCGTGGTGACCGCGTGCGCAACCTCGGCCCATGCGGTGGGCGAGGCGTTCCGCGCCATAAAGCACGGCTATGCCGACGCGATCCTCGCGGGCGGCGCCGAGGCCGCAATTATCCCCGATGCCGTTGCGGGCTTTACGTCCTGCCGCGCATTGACCACCAACCCTGATCCCGCGACGGCTTGCCGCCCGTTCGATGCAGACCGCGATGGCTTTGTGATGGGCGAGGGCGCCTGCGTGCTCGTGCTCGAGAGCATGGAACATGCGCAGGCGCGCGGTGCGCACATTTATGCCGAGGTCGTGGGCTACGGCAACACCGATGATGCCTATCACATCACGAGCCCTGATCCCGAGGCTGCCGGCATTGCCCGCGCGATATCGCTGGCGGTGACCGAGGGCGACGTCAGGCCTTCCGAGGGCCTCTACATCAATGCCCACGGCACATCGACCAAGCTCAACGATTCGTCCGAGACGGCGGGCATTAAGCGTGCGCTCGGCGAGGACGCGGCGCGCGCCGCGCACGTCTCGTCGACTAAGTCGATGACCGGCCACATGATCGGTGCCACGGGCGCCATCGAGGTCATGGCCTGCGCCATGGCGCTCGAGCAGGGCGTGGTGCCGCCGACCATTAACTACCACACGCCCGATCCCGCCTGCGATCTTGACTACACGCCCAATCGCGCGGTTCGCGCTGACCTTACCTGGGCGCTTTCGACCAACCTGGGCTTTGGCGGACACAACGCCGCCATCGCGCTGCGTAGATATACGAGGAGCTAGAGCATGGATTCCAAAAGACTTGCCGAGATAGCCGATGTTATGGAGGACCGCGGCCTCACGCGCGTACGCGTTGAGGAGCCCGATGGCACCGCGGTCGAACTCGAGCGCGCGAGCGCCGCACAGCCGGTTGCCGTGCCCATGCCCATGCCGAGCGCTATGGCCGCTCCAGTTGCAGCTCCCACAGTCGCGCCTGCCGCACCGGAGCCCGCCGCGCAGACACCTGCCGCCGCACCGGAGCCCAAGGGCACCGAGGTGACCGCTCCCATGGTCGGCGTTTTCTATGCTGCCCCGGCGCCGGGCGACGAGCCGTTTGTGCACGTGGGCTCTAAGGTCAAGGCCGGCGAGACGCTCTGCATCATCGAGGCCATGAAGGTTCTCAACGAGGTAACGGCAGAGGCAGACGGCGAGGTGCTCGAGATCTGCGTGGCCGACGGCGACCTCGTGGAGTTCGGCAGCTGCCTCATGAGGATCGGATAGGTGATATCCATGAACAAAGAAGAGCTCAAGAAGCTGTTACCGCATCGCGAGCCGATGCTTTTGCTCGACGAAGCCGAGCTGGTGGGCGACGAGGCCCACGGCAAGATCACGATTACGGGCGACGAATACTTTTTGCAGGGGCATTTTCCGGGAAACCCGGTGGTCCCCGGCGTGATCCAGTGCGAGATGCTCGCCCAAAACTGCTGCGTGCTGCTGATGGGCGATGAGGAGGCGCGCGGCGCGACGCCGTTCTACACGAGTCTGGACAAGGTGCGCTTTAAGCGTCCGGTGCGCCCGGGCGACACGGTTGATCTGGTGTGCACCATCACGCGTGCGCGCGGGCCGTTCCGCTTTGCGACGGGTACTGCGAGCGTCAACGGTGAGGTTTGCTGCCGCGCCGATATGTCTTTTGCACTCATGCACGAAAGTTAAGGAAGGCTTCATGTTCGACAAAGTGCTCATCGCCAACCGCGGCGAAGTCGCGGTCCGTGTTATCCGCGCGTGCCGCGATATGGGCATCAAGACCGTCGCCGTTTATTCCACGGCCGATGCGGACGCGCTGCACGTGCAGCTTGCCGACGAGGCGTATTGCATCGGCGGCCCGCGTCTTGCCGAGAGCTACCTCAACGACGATGCTGTGCTCACCTGTGCCGTAAAGTCGGGAGCTAAGGCAATTCATCCCGGCTATGGCTTTTTCTCCGAGAAGGCGAGCTTCGTGCGCGACTGCGACAAGTATGGCCTGGCGTTTGTTGGTCCTTCGGCCAAGGTGATCGACAGCATGGGCGACAAGGACGCCGCACGTCGAACGGCTGCCGCGGCGGGCGTGCCCATCGTGCCGGGCTGCGATTTGCTCAAAAGTCCCGAGGAGGCAACGACCGAGGCTGAGCGCATTGGCTGCCCCGTGCTCATTAAGGCGCGTGCGGGCGGCGGCGGTCGCGGTATTCGTAAGGTCGAGCGCGTGGAAGATGCGGCAAAGGCCTTTATTGAAGCACGCGCCGAGGGCGAGGCCGTTTTTGGCGACGGCGAGTGCTACATGGAGAAGTTCGTCGCGCCGGCGCATCACGTTGAGGTACAGATTATGGCCGATAAGCAGGGCCATGTGTTTTCGCTCGGCGAGCGCGAGTGCTCGGTGCAGCGTCGCAACCAAAAGCTGATCGAGGAGAGCCCCGCGCCGTGCCTCGACGGACACGACGACATTCGTGCTCGCATGCACAAGGCAGCGCGTGACCTGGCTCGTGCCGTCGGCTACGAAGGAGCCGGTACCATCGAGTTCCTGTATTCGGACGACGGCAATTTCTACTTTATGGAAATGAACACGCGCTTGCAGGTGGAGCATCCGGTTACGGAGTTTGTGACCGATACCGACTTGGTCAAGTGGCAGCTGCGCGTGGCAGCCGGCCAGCCTCTGCCCTTTGAGCAGGAGGATATGCCGGTCCGCAACCACGCCATGGAGTGCCGCATCAATGCCGAAACGCCGGACTTTCTGCCGTCATGCGGAACGGTCACCGCGTTGCGTGTGCCGGGTGGTCCGCGCGTGCGCTGGGATTCCGCCATGTTTACCGGTGCGAAAGTTCCGCCGTACTACGACTCCATGCTTGGCAAGCTCATCGTGTGTGCGCCCACGCGTGACGGCGCCATTCGCAAGATGCGCTCGGCCCTGGGCGAGCTCGTGATTGAGGGCGTGAGCGAAAACAGCGAGCTTCAGCTCGACGTGCTGGCAAACGACGAGTTCTTGTCGGGCATGTATCACACCGATCTGATGGGGCATCTCTATGCTGATGAATAGAAAAGCGAAGACGGTCAACGTCCTCGAGGGACCGATGACCGAGTCGTGCGCCGAGTTTCCCGCGCGCCACGTGTTTATCAAGTGCCCGGAGTGCCGCCGCGTGATCGATGAGGCACGCCTACACGACAACCTCGAGGTCTGCCCTCGTTGCGGCAAACACTTTCGCGTGAGCGGTCGCGCGCGCATGCGCATGACGGTCGACGAGGGCACGTTTGAGGAATGGGATGCCAGTCTGGCGCCGGAGGACTTCCTTTCGTTTCCCGGCTATGCCGACAAGCTCAAGAG
>URNK01000069.1 GCA_900549195.1 uncultured Collinsella sp. | reverse complement strand
ACGAGATGAGCGCTAGTCTCGTGGGCTCGGAGATGTGTATAAGAGACAGCTCACCGAGGACACCGTGACCAAGCAGATCATGAGCATGCGCACGTCCAACGGCTACACCAAGGATAAGGATTGGGCGCAGTATCTGGTTGACAACGACCTCACGCCCAAGAAGTACCGCAAGCAACTCATCGACTCCTACACGCAGCAGATTCTGCTTCAACAGGCACAGAAGGAGAACGGCGTGACGGTGTCGGACGAGGAGGTCGAGAAGGCTTGGAAGGACGCGTGCAAGAGCGCGGGCGGTGCCAAGGCCTTTAAGAAGACCCTCAAGACCTACGGCTATACCGAGGACACCTACAAGGACTCACTCAAGGAGAGTCTGGCGCAGCAGAAACTCAAGGATGCCGTCGCGCCCACGAGCAAGCCCAAGGACAGCGAGATTGTCGATTACATCAACGAAAACCTGTCCAGCTACAACGACGCCCGCCGCTCGTCGAACATCCTGATCAAGGTTGATTCCGACGCTTCCGACGAGGACAAGGCTGCCGCCAAGGCCAAGGCGCAGGAGTGCCTGGACAAGATCAACTCCGGTGAGCTGAGCTTTGAGGACGCCGTTGAGCAGTACTCCGAGGACACCGGTTCCAAGGAGAAGAAGGGCGATGTGGGCTGGGATAAGCTCACCACTTTCGTCGACAGCTACCAGACGGCGCTCGAGGGACTCAACAAGGGCGACGTGAGCGAAGTCGTCGAGTCGACCTATGGCTACCACATCATCAAGTGCACCGACTACTTCCATGTCGATAATCAGGTTGATGACATCAACCAGGTGCCCAAGGACATCAAGAAGTATGTCTCCAACGTGGTGAAGACGCAGGCGGCCAGCACCGCGTACAGCGAGTGGCTAGAGCAGTACAAGAAGGATGCCGACATCACCGTTAATCCCATGCCCAAAGACGTGCCATACAACGTCAGCCTGAAGGGCGTCACCAAGAGTTCGACCGACGATTCGTCGACGACTGAGTAATCATGGGGCGGTGCTCGCGCGAGTGCCGCCCACGCTATTAGAGAGGATTTGCAGATGACCAACGAAGAGCTGCAGAAGGAAATGATCGCGGCCATGAAGGCCAAGGACAAGGTTCGCCTGTCCATCATTCGCCAGGTTAAGGCCGAGGTGAAGAATATCGAGGTTAACGAGCGCCGCGATGTGACCGAGGAGGACGTCAACAGCATGATCAAGCGTCTGATTAAGCAGACGAGCGAGACGCTGGAGATGTCCATCAAGGCCGGTACCGACCAGGAGCGTACCGACAACCTGACCGAGCAGGTCGAGATTCTGGAAAGTCTGCTGCCCGCGCAGGTTTCGGGCGAGGAGCTCGAGGCCCTGATCGAGCAGGTCATCGCCGAGCTGGGCGCCACGTCCAAGAAGCAGATGGGCCAGGTTATGGGTGCGCTCGGCAAGGCCACCGGCGGCAACTTCGACAAGCCGGCCGCGGCAAAGATCGTCGGAGCCAAACTCGCGTAAGGGCCGAGCGGTACATAGTTGATGTTGAGGGGGGCGTGGCCGTCATGGTCGCGCCCCTTTTTGCTGGGCTGTCCCCAATGAGTGGGTTAAAGGTTGCGGGTTCTTTACGGGAATGTGGTGTGGGCTGCGGAAATGTGGTTCTTTCCGTACAATAGTTCAACTCGTGTAAACGCAGGGAAGGGACATTCATGGCAGACATGATCGAGATCAAGCATCTCAACAAGTACTTTGGCGACCTGCATGTGCTCAAAGATATCAATCTCACCGTCAAGCGCGGCGAGAAGCTCGTAATGATCGGGCCTTCCGGCTCGGGTAAGTCGACGCTCATCCGTTGCGTCGATTATCTGGAGGAGCCCACGTCGGGCGAGGTCGTCATCGACGGTACGCCGCTCACCAAAAAGAATCACCTGGAGATGGCTCGCAAGTACAGCTCCATGGTGTTTCAGCAGTTCAACCTGTATCCCAACATGACGGTGCTGGGCAACCTGACGCTCGCACCCATCAAGCTGCAAAAGAAGAGCAAGGAGAAGGCGACCGAGATCGCCATCGCCGCGCTCAAGCGCGTCGGCATGGCGCATAAGGCTGGCGAGTATCCGCAGAATCTCTCGGGCGGTCAGCAGCAGCGCATCGCCATCGCCCGTGCCCTGTGCACCAAGCAGCCTATCATCCTGTTTGACGAGCCGACCTCGGCGCTCGACCCCGAGATGGTCCAGGAGGTACTGGACGTTATGATTGAGCTCGCGCAGGAGGACATCACCATGATCTGCGTGACGCACGAGATGGGCTTTGCGCGCCAGGTGGCCGACCGCGTCATCTTTATGGAGGACGGCCGCATTCTGGAGGAGGGCACGCCCGAGCACTTCTTCGATAACCCCGAGAACCCGCGTTGCCGCGAGTTCCTGTCCAAGATTCTGCACTAGGCGCGGTGATGGACATGACGGATATGACGAGGGCGGCCGTGTCGCGCCGTCACTTTTTGCAGCTGGCTGGCGCCGGCATGCTCGCGCTGACGGGGACCGCGCTTACCGGTTGCGGCAACTCCACCAGCGGTGAGGGCTCCGACAAGGGGTCCAAGCTTGCGGCCATCAAGTCGCGTGGCCATCTGAATGCCGGCGTTAAGAAGGATGTTCCCGGCTACGGCTATTACGACACCGCCAAGGGCCGCTTTGAGGGCATGGAAGTCGATTTGTGCTACCAGATCGCCGCTGCCGTCTTTGGTGTGAGCTACAAGAAGGCTCGTGCCCAGGAGCTTGTCGAGTTTACCGACGTAACGCCCAAGACGCGCGGCCCACTGATCGATAACGGCCAACTCGACGTGGTCGCGGCGACCTACACCATCACCGACGAGCGCAAGAAGAGCTGGGATTTCTCGACGCCGTACCGCACCGACTACGTGGGACTCATGGTCAAGAAGCGTTCGGGCTTTACCTCGATTGAGGATCTGGACGGCAAGGTCATTGGCGTGAGCCAGGGTGCCACCACGCAGGGCCTGATCGAGCAGATGATCAAGGACAACGGCTTTAGCTGCAAGCCCGAGTTTAGGGCCTTTAGCGGCTATCCCATCATCAAGAGTTCGCTCGACGCCGGCAATATCGACGTCTTTGCCATGGACCGCTCCACGCTGGCCGGTTACATGAACGAGACCGTTGAGCTGCTGCAGCCCGAGGTCAAGTTTGGCGAGCAGGGCTACGGCGTGGCGACCAAGAAGGGCTGCGACCTTTCGGCTGTGGTCGATCAGGTGGTTTGCGATCGCCTGGCCGATGGCTGGCTCGACCAAGAGGTCAAGACCTGGGGTCTTGTATAGGCGCATCGTCCAAGGAAGGAATCAAATGCTCGAAGGATTATTTGACGCCGACCGTTGGTCGACGACATTTCAAAATATGGGGCCCTTCTGGGAGGGCTTTGGCGTGACGCTACAGGTGGTCGTTGCCGGTCTGCTGTTGTCGCTGGTGCTGGGCACGCTGCTGGGCGTGTTCTCTACCACTCGTTCGCGCGTGCTGCGCGCCATAAGCCGCGCGTACGTGGAGTTTTACCAGAACACCCCGTTGCCCGTACAGGTGCTCTTTATGTACATGGCCGGTCCGCAGTTTTTGCAGGCCATAACCGGTGCCGACCAGCCGGTGCGCATCGCTCCGTTCGTGCTGGGCTTCTTGGGCGTGGGCCTGTATCACGCGGCCTACATTTCGGAGGTCATCCGCACTGGTATCGAGGCGGTTCCGCGCGGTCAGATGGAGGCGGCCCAGAGCCAGGGCTTCACCCGTGCGCAGGCGTACTGGTACATCGTACTGCCCCAGACATTCAAGATCATTCTGCCGCCGCTGTGCAACCAGGCGCTCAACCTGGTCAAGAATACGTCGGTGCTGGCGCTTGTGGCCGGCGGCGACCTTATGTACCGTTCCGACAACTTTGTGAGTCTGTACGGCTACCTGCAGGGATACATCGTCTGCTGCCTTATGTACTTCATCATCTGCTTTCCGCTCGCCATGCTGGTGCAGTGGCTCGAGCGCCGCTCCAAGGAGCGTCCGCGCGGCGTGAGCCTGGCCGAGCTGGGGCTCGACAACGTAGAGGAGGCCTAGCGCATGGAAATCTTCAACGCGACCAACCTGCTCTACATTTGGGGCGGCTTTGTTAAGACAATCGAGATCTCGGCGCTGTCGATCTTTTTCTCGCTCATCTTTGGCACGGTGCTGGCGCTCGTTAAGAGCTATGCGCCCCGCCCGTTCCGTATTTTGGTGAGCGCCTATATCGAACTGTTCCGTTGCACGCCAAACCTGCTGTGGATCCTGTTTATCTACTTTACGGTGCAGGGTTTGGACATTGTGATTTCGACCATCGCCTTTACGCTGTTTACCAGCGCTGTTATGGCCGAGATTGTGCGCGGCGGCCTCAACTCGATTCCGCGCGGCCAGTTTGAGGCAGCGCAGAGCCAGGGCTTCGGCTTCTTTGCCACCATGCGCTACATCATTTTGCCGCAGACGTTTAAGACGATCATTCCGGCGCTGTTTAGCCAGTGCACGACCGTCATTAAGGACAGCTCGTATCTTTCGGGCATTAACGTGGCCGAGCTCATGTACACGGCAAACGTGGTGATGGCCCACGCGATCGACCTGTCGCAGGTGCTTATGCTCTACGGCCTGGTGTTTGCGATGTACTTTGTGCTCAACTTTGGTATCTCGCTGCTGGTTCGCGCATATCAGAGGCGAATGGTGGCAGCGTAGAATGTGGCAAAGGGACAGCCCCTTTGTCACATGGAGAAAGGAATCGCGATGAGCGATCTGGAGAATAAGAAGAATCCTGTGGTCATTACCATCGCGCGCGACTTTGGCGCCGAGGGCCACGAGATTGGCCGCATGCTTGCCGACGAGTTGGGGATTCCGCTGTACGATAACGAGCTGCTGGTACGTGCGTCGCTGCGCGCGGGCGAGTCGCTCGATAAGATGGCCGCCTATGATGAGCGTCTGGCCGTGGAGAACATGGCGTTTCTGCCCGACCGCTACGATGCGCGTTCGTACTCGGATAAGTTGTTCCAAAAGATGAGCCAGGTGATTTTGGATCTGGGCGAGACCGAGAGCTGCATTATCGAAGGCCGTCTGTCCGATTACCTGCTGCGCAACAACCCCAGCCACATTGCCGTGTTGGTGACCGCACCCTTTGAGGACCGCGTCGAGATTGTGCGCAAGAAGCGTGGCCTTAACAAAAAGAAGGGCGCCAAGCTGGTCAAACAGCAGCAGAAGGCGCGCGAGGCGTTCTATAAGCGCTATAGCGCCGGCAAGTGGAAGATGACGAGCGGTAAAGACATCGTCGTCAACCGCGCCAAGCTGGGCCGCGAAGGCTGCAAGGACGTCATCGCCGCAGCCTACCGCTACAAGGTGGCGCAGCTCGAAGGCTAGCCGACCAAAACCACCGCAAGGGGGACAGGCACCTTTGCGGTGGTAGGGCGATCGGCATAGAAAAAGTCCCCGCCGGGCGTGTGCTCGACGGGGACTTTGCCGTTTGATGGCTAGCGCTGTAGGTGATTACTCGCCCAGCAAGCTCTTGGTGATGGAAGCGGCGGCCTTCTTGCCGGCGCCCATCGCCAGAATGACCGTAGCGGCACCGGTGACGATGTCGCCGCCGGCCCAGATGCGGGGATCGGTGGTCTGGCCGGTCTCCTCGTCGGCGACGATGTAGCCCCACTTGCTGAGCTCCATCTTGCCGCCGATCTTCTTTGCGAAGGGGTTGGCGTTTGTGCCGATAGCCGAGATCGCGACGTCGCAGGGGATCTCCTCGATGGCGCCCTCGATGGGCACCGGGCGACGACGGCCGGACTCGTCAGGCTCGCCGAGCTCCATCTTCTGGACCTTGACGGCGCACACGGAGCCGTCCTCGCCAGCGACAAACTCGAGCGGGGAGACGAGCGGCAGAACCTCGACGCCCTCGGCCTTAGCGTGGTGCAGCTCGGCGCGACGGCAGGGCATCTCGTCTTCGGTACGACGGTAGGCGATGATGGCGTGCTCGGCGCCCAGGCGCTTGGCGGTACGGACGGCGTCCATAGCCACGTTGCCGCCACCAAAGACAACGACGTTCTTGCCGTGCTTGGTGGGGGTGTCGTACTCGGGGAACTTGTTGGCCTTCATCAGGTTCACGCGGGTGAGGTACTCGTTCGCGAAGAAGACGTTGGGCAGGTTCTCGCCGGGGACGTTGAGGAACTTGGGCAGGCCAGCGCCGGTCGCCACGTAGATGGCGTCGAAGCCCTGCTCGAACAGCTCCTCGGCCGTGGCCATGTTGCCCACGACGGAGTTGTACTCAAACTTGACGCCCATGTCCTCCAGGCCGTCAATCTCGCGCTTGACGACCGCCTTGGGCAGACGGAACTCGGGGATGCCGTAGACCAGCACGCCGCCGCCGGTGAAGAATGCCTCGAAGACGGTGACGTCAAAGCCGTTGCGGGCGAGCTCGCCGGCGCAGGTGATGCCGGACGGGCCGGAGCCGACGACGGCAACCTTCTTGCCGTTCTTGGGGGCCATCTTGGGCGTGGAGGCGAGCTCGGGGCGGTCACCCAGGAAGCGCTCGAGCTGGCCGATGGCCACGGGCTCGGACTTCTTGCCACGGATGCACTTGCCCTCGCACTGGTTCTCCTGCGGGCAGACGCGGCCGCAGATGGCGGGAAGCATGGAGTCCTCGCGGATGGTATCGAGAGCGCCGCCGAAGTCCTTCTCGCGGATCTGTTCGATAAAGCGGGGGATGTTGATGTTGACGGGGCAGCCCTCAACACAGAACGGCTTCTTGCAGTTGAGGCAGCGCTCGGCCTCGGCCAGCGCCATCTCCTCGGTGAAGCCCTTGTCGACGGGGCGGAAGTCGCAGGCGCGCTCGGCAGCCGGCTCCTCGTTATCGGGGGTGCGGGGCGACTTCATATCGGCAACGAAACGACCGTTAACTAGTGGCATGCGCAGCTCTTTTCCTCATAGGCCTTGAGGGACTCGCCCTCTTCGGAACGGTAAGCGGCCTGGCGGGCACGAAGGTCATCCCAGTCGACCAGGGTGGCATCGAAGTCGGGGCCGTCGACGCAAGCGAACTTGGTCACGCCGCCCACCTCGACGCGGCAGCAGCCGCACATGCCGGTACCGTCAACCATGATGGGGTTGAGGGACGCGGTGATGGGGGTGTCGTACTTCTGGGCGGTGAGGGTCGAGAACTTCATCATCGGAACGGGGCCGACGCAGAAGACCTGGCTCACGGCCTTGTCCTGCAGCAGGCGCTCCAGCGGAGCGGTAACAACGCCCTGCTCGCCGTAGGAGCCGTCGTCGGTGGTGATGTGGATGTGGTCCTCGTCGAGGAGCTCGCGGAACTGGTCCTCCATGAGCAGGAGGTCCTTGGTGCGGGCGCCCATGATGGCGTGAACTTCGTGACCGGTCTCGACCAGGTGCTTGGCGACCGGGAAGGCAATTGCCAAGCCGACGCCGCCGCCAATGACGGCGCAGGGGCCCTCGGCCATCTCGGTGGGAACGCCCAGCGGGCCCACGACGTCGCGCAGTGACTCGCCGGCCTCGTAGGTGGAAAGCATCTCGGTGGTCTTGCCGATCACCATGAAGATGAACTCGACCCAGCCCTCGTCACCGTTCCAGCCGGCCAGGGTAAACGGGACACGCTCGCCCGTCTCGTTGGCGCGAACCATGAGGAACTGTCCAGCGTGCGCATGCTTGGCGATTGCGGGCGCCTCGATGCGGAACTTGAACACCTTCTCCGAGAACTGCGTCTTCTCCAGGATCTTATACATAGAACCCCTCTCTTGTTAGGGCCGCCGAACCGTGCCTCCACGGAAATGGACGGTAGCCCGAATAAAACCGTACGCGCACAGGCGTTGTGCAGACATACGGTGCAAATTATACCCTCATGGACATGTCACTTACGTGTGTCTTCGGCGGTTGGGAGCAGGGTTTATCCACTTTGGCCTACCAAAGGGGGAGAGGTTTATTTTGGTCGGTTTTATCAGGTAAAACGGCAAAGGGGGCCGGCCTCGGGTTGTGATGAGTCCGGCCCCCTTTGGGGTGCTGTGCATGTATGTCGGCGCGCGGTTGATTGCGATGCCGCAACTGGGGCGTTTCCGCAGGTAAAACCTGCCAAAATAAACCTGTCCCTAAATGATAGGTTTTAGTGCTTGCCGTTGGCGGAGGCGGCGCCGTTGACATGGTCGCGGGCATAAACCACGCCGTGCACGATCGCCAGGCCGGCGGCGTCGGCCGCGCGGGCGCAGGTGTCCTGGAAATCCTCGGCCTCGCGGGCGCGCAGATGCTTAAGAACGTAGTCGGCGACGGCCATCTTGCCGGGAGGGTTGCCGATGCCGGTGCGGATGCGGCTGAAGTCGCGGCTGCCCATCTTGTCGATGATGGAACGCAGGCCGTTGTGACCGGCATGGCCGCCGCCCACCTTAACACGCACGTCGCCGGCGGGAATATCGAGCTCGTCGTGGATTACGAGCAGCTCCTCGGCCTTGATCTTGTACTCGCGACAGAGCTTGGAGATGGGGCCGCCCGAGGTATTCATGTACGACTGCGGCTTGACCAGCACAATCTGGCGCTTGCCACCCTCTTCCTCAGCATCGTTGATATTGATGAGCGCGACCTCGGCGCCTGCTTGGTTTTTCCAGTACGTGACGCCGGCCTGACGGGCCAGCTCGTCGATTGCCTTAAAGCCGGCGTTGTGGCGGGTCTCGGCATATTCCTCGCCAGGGTTGCCAAGCCCTGCAACCATGCGAATCTTAAGCGGCTGTGCAGCTGCCATATTTGTCCTTCCGTTACATAAAAAGTTTAATCAACGACAAAGGCTACCACGCCCGCCGAAGGCGAGGCTTTGCTTCAGCGAAATCCCACCAGACAAAAGCGCGGCCGCGGCAGAGCGAGCCGTCGGAACAGAAG
>URNK01000068.1 GCA_900549195.1 uncultured Collinsella sp. | reverse complement strand
ACGAGATGAGCGCTAGTCTCGTGGGCTCGGAGATGTGTATAAGAGACAGAGCGAGGGCATCTCCGCTCACGTTGCCTATCTGGGCGCCAACTACGGCTCCACCCTTACCCCGGCAGCGGCCAAAAAGTACTGCCCGCCCACGTGGCAGGACTGGTACAACAAAGTCGCCGCTCAGATGAACCGCATCTAAGTGCAACTGCAAAGGGCCCCAATGGGGTCCTTTTCTTTTAGGTAGCGGAGGTATCGACGACGCCGGTCGCATTGGCAACCGCGACTATGACAATCATGCATAGGAGCAGCACACCCAATGCCTTGAGCCAGAGTTTCGCGAGTTTCTTGCCGCGATAGCTGTCGAGCAATGCGAATCGCCGACGAAGACGGCGCTTATCGAGCAGCGCAAAATGCATAAGCACCATAAGGCCATCGACAAAGAAAAAATACTCGATTATGAGAAGCCACGTCGGGTAGCTTTGGTTTGCTCCGGTGGGATGAAAGACGGCAAAGTGACTTCCGGCAAAGAACACAAGCAGCGAGAAGAAGACGAGCGTATTCCAAATGCGCCCCAGAGACTCCGGAACGCGAGAGAGCAGACCGCATGCAGTGGAGGCGGCAGGCCTAGGAAGCCCTGTGGGGTTCTGGAGCCCTTGGGGCGTCAACACCGTCTCCGAGGCCGGAGTACGGACAAGCACAGGCGCAGGAGGCCGCACGGGGCGACTTAGATCGTATGCCGCGCGCGTCGCCCGTCCCAACGCTTCCGCGCTCGCAAAACGCTTGGCCGGGTCGAGCGCCATCGACATGCAGACGGCATCGGTAAGTGGAGTGGGAATGCCGCATGCCTCACATTGCTCGCGCATGTCGAGCCCTGGTTTAGGGTCGACTCCCGTCAAGCAAAAGAACAACAGGGCCCCAAGTGCGTAGACATCGCTGCGCACACTCGTCTGCCCAAACCCATACTGCTCGGGCGGCGCATAGGGTCGCGTGCCAAACTTGACGGTGTCAGCATCGGCGCCATCGCGCCATACGCGCGCGATCCCCAGGTCGATAATCACCAGCGATGAAAATGTCAGGCCGTCATCAGGCGTATAGTTGGCACCTGTCACGATGATATTCGACGGCTTGAGGTCGCGATGGATCACCGGCGCCGACGTCTCCCCCACCATTGCAAAACCGGCATGGAGCTCGCCCACGGCATCGCATAGGGCAGGATGCAATTCACGCGCATAATCGGGGGTGGCTCCCAGACGGTCCACCAGCGCCCCGAGTGTCTCCCCTTCGATGTATTCCATAACCACGTTGAGCTCGTCGCCCACACGACGACAATCGACGATTCTGGGCAGGTGCTCAAAACGCCTGCCTGCCCGCTGAGCGGCAAACAGACGCTCGTATGCCCCGCCGATTTGAGCCGAAGCATCGATGCGTTTACGAACAAAGGGACCGAGCGAACCACCGCCGGTTCCTTCAAAGTACACGAGCTCGGTTGTTTCAACGGACGAGCGCTTAAGTACACGCTCCACGCGATAGCTGTCGTCGCGATCGAGCGACGCCAGGTGCTCGGCAAGCGCTGCGGTCAGCTCGTCATCGGAATATGTTGGGCTCTGAGTATCCATAGCCTCCATCATAGCGCAGGGCGCAGACACCCCATGGCATCTGCGCCCCGTTCGTTTGCATCGTTGTTCGGCAGCTCCGCCGGCTCAGATATCAGCCGCTAACTCACCGTCTCCTCGCCAAAGCGATACAGCTCCTCGTTGACCTTTTGGAGGCTGCACCCGCGATCGATGCAAAAGATGATAATCGCATCGCGGCGGTCCTTGCAGTTAAGGACGCTTACCCCGGCAGCCGTCAGCGCACGGTTGGTCTCTTTGAGCGTCAGCGCCATCGCAAAGGCAATCTGCAGCACCTTATTGCGGCTCGGATGCCGCGCACCGGTAAAGATCTGATAGCCAAAGGTCTCATTGAGATCGGCCATACGAACCACGCGCGAGCGCTCCAAGCCCTTTTCCTGTAGTAGCTGCTTCAGGTAGTCCGAAAGCGACGGGGCGGCAAAGTCGTGCTCTTTGATATAGCCATCGATGTTCGGCGCGTCGAGAAGCTCATTGAGCAACTCCTCGGTCAGCTTTTTATCGGGCATACGACTTCACCTCCCCCAGTGCATACAACATGCTAGAAACCGCTTACGTCCGAACGCTCCCAGCTAGCAACCTGGTCGGGAGACACCGTACCCAGCGCCTCGAACTTCCAAGAGCCGCCCGCCTTCAGATGATTGGTGTTTGCAAGAGCCGTTCCAACCTGGTTGCCATCGGCATCATACAGAACATATTCGATCTGAATGTAGCTCTTTTCCTTGTCCGTGTTATTGGTCAGCGTGCCCGTGATCTTATAGGCAAACTGATTGGAGGTGTCTTCAGCCTCGTCAGCAATGGTATACGGTTCTTGCGGTTCTTTTTGCTCCTCAGCCTGCTGTGTCGCCTCGGCAGGCTTTGCCGAATCGCTCGCAGACGAATCGGTTGAATTGCCACCCATAGAGCCCACGGCACCGACAATAACCAGCACCACGATGACGCCTAGGACAATCTTGCCGATCGGCTTCTTTCCCTCTTTTGCCATTATTCATCCTTCCTACGATCCGGCTACCGTGCCGGTACACAGCACATCGTAGGAAGGATTGAACTTGAATTCATTAGCTGAGAGCTAAGGCTGCGGTAAACGACCAATGCAGTTATCCAAACGCCGAGCAAACGCACTGCGCGCGACCGTCTGCTGGCAGTGCATCAACCCACCGTGACGGATTCCCCGGTAAAGGCACTGATCATCAACAGGACAAAGAAAACAAGGTAGCTGGCACTCAGCAGGTACGCAATGATCAGAAAGACGACCCAGCCGACATTGGTTTTACCGTCGGCACGGCGTTGCTCGCGATTGCGGCAGAGCCAAATCGTCACGCCGATGGCAGTGATAAACAGCACGAGCGCCGCCGCGGCAAGCCCGGCAAGCGCAAACATCACGCCAACGCTCACAGCAATAACCGGAAGCAGCAGCAAACCGCACCCGCATCCACCCGGACTATATACGGCAGACTGTCGGCGTCGCCTCATCGCCGCGCCACCCCCATCATCTTTGAGCAATACAGTGCGATGGCCTGCTGAACAGGAACGATCTTGTCGAGTTCCGGTTCGATCCGCCTTTTCTCGGCCTCAAGGTCAAACGCCACCTGAGCGCGCAGCCAATAACCATCCGTCAGGCCAAAATAACGGCAAAGACGGAGGTCGGTGTCGGCCGTCACGCGACGTTTTCCCAAGACAATCTGCCCGATACGCTGAGCCGGAATCCCAGTCTCTTTCGCAAGGCGATATTGAGAAATGCCCATGGGAACAAGAAACTCCTCTTTGAGAAGCTCACCAGGAGTCACTGGCGACAGCAAATCGGACGAGGTCTCATCACTTGTGATAATCGACGATTTCGACATTCCAAGCCATCTCCTGTCTCCACTCAAAACAGACCCGATAGCGCTCGTTAACACGGATGCTATATTGACCGGCACGATCGCCCTTCAAAGCTTCCAGGCGGTTGCCCGGTGGAACGCGAAGATCATCAAGTGAAGCACAAACCTGCAGTTGGCGAATCTTCCTCAACGCAACACGCTCAAAGGGCACGAACCTCCTGACCCGCACACCCATGGCAAAGCGTTCGGTATCCTCATCTTTATACGATGCAATCATAGTATCGCCTTACGTTAGTAACGTCAAACGTTTCTATAGACTTACATCTCTATTATATCGTACGTTTGTTCGTGTTTTCTAGAACAAATAGTCCTTCACGCCTTAGTCAAGCAAAAGCAATCGTTTATAGACATCGAGGCCTTTGAGTAGGATTTCCTCGTCGAAGAGCATGCTATCGGTATGCAGAGCGCTTGTGGCATAGGCGGGGCAGCCATCAGCGTCACTCGGATTGTCTTGTCCCTCTGGCACGCCCGTGCCCAGCAAGAAGAACACGCCCGGCAGATGGCGTTGATAGAACGCGAAATCCTCGGCGATCAGCAGCGGCTCGTCCACAAGTTGCAGCTCGGACAAGGCAAGCGCAATGCAGGCAAACAGCTCGGGGTCGTTATCGACTGGCGGATAGCCCTCGGCAAAGTCGAGATCGTACGTACAGCCTGTTGCGGCGCAGGCATCGTCCAGCACGCGGCGCACGCCTTCGCACGCCCGGTCGAACATGTCGTCCGTAAACACACGCAGGCTGCCGGCAACACTGGCCTCCCCCGCCACCGCATTGCAGACGGTACCGGCCTGCAGCAGACCAAACTTGCCGATACAGGGCTCGTCGGTGCCCAGCTCGTCCATCAGTTCGCGCTCGGCAACCAAGAACTTGGCAGCCGCCAGCGCCGCATCGTGCGACTCCTCGACCGGAACGCCATAGGTCTTAGCGATATGGATGCTCGTCCCGTGAATATGAATGTGTGTCTCACTCGAACGCGCCAGCAACGGACCGGAGCAGCTCGCCAACGTGCCGGCGGGCAGATCGGGCCACACGTGGAAGCCGAAGATGCGATCCACCCCGTAGCGCTCGAACACGCCGCTCTCGCACACCGTCTTGGCACCACCAGTCGTCTCCTCGGCCGGCTGAAACACAAAGAGAACGTTGCGCCTAATGGCGCCCGGCTGCTCGCGAATCATACGGTCGACATACGTCGCGGCGGCAAGTGCCATGGCCATGTGTCCGTCATGTCCGCAAGCGTGCATCTTGCCGGGATGGATCGAGGCAAAGGCCGCTCCCGTCGCCTCCGCGATGGGCAGCGCATCCATATCGGCGCGAATCGCCGTGGCACGCGCGGCACCAACGCCAGCGTCGAAGAAAGCGCAGACGCAGCTGGGACACGGATGGGTCACCTCGCAAGCGAGCGGCGCCAACACGCCCTCGATATAGGCAATAGTCTGCGGAAGATCGAAATCGAGCTCCGGAATGCGATGGAGATCGCGGCGATAGCGACGGAGTTCTTGGAGCTCGGTCATAGAGAATCCCTTCGTGAGGCACATCTGTTGCAACTTATTGTGATACAGGATTGTGGCACACATGTTTCCAGCATATTGCTGCATTTTTTAAACGTTATATACGAATACTCTTGTTTGGTAAAGTGCAACGTGATAGGGTCTTTACCACTTGATAGAGGCGCGGGCACGAAGAGCCACGGGCGAGTCGGCAGACTTTGACCCCGTGGGGAGGCGAAACCCGCCGAACTGGGTTTTTCGGGCACGAACAACCTGGTGGGCCTGTGGGAAACACCCACAGGACTGTCTGCAGCAATGCGGGAGCGCTATCCGGACATTGGGTCCACGCTATGCGGATTCGATGCGCAGATGGCGCCGTCTGGATAGCGAGGTTTACGGGACATGGCATTGACCCCCAACGAGGCATATGCGGCCAAGCAGCCGTTTGTGGACAAGGAGACACTCGAGCATATCGTCGAGCAGTTCCCCACGCCGTTTCATCTATACGACGAGGCGGGCATCCGCCGCAACATGCAAGAAGTACGCGACGCCTTTGCATGGAACCCGGGCTTTAAGGAATACTTTGCCGTCAAGGCCAATCCCAACCCGGCGCTCATCTCCATTCTCAACGAATACGGCTGCGGCTGCGATTGCTCGAGCTATACCGAGCTCATGATCGCCCGCTCACTGGGTATCACGGGGCACGACATCATGTTCTCGTCCAACGACACACCGGCTGCCGACTTTGAGCTCGCCGACAAGCTGGGTGCCATCGTCAATTTTGACGACATCAGCCACATCGAGTTCTTTGAGCGCGTTGCGGGGCCCATCCCCAAGACGGTCAGCTGCCGCTTTAATCCAGGCGGTCTGTTCCAGCTCTCCAACGGCATCATGGACAACCCGGGCGACTCCAAATATGGCATGACCACCGAGCAGCTCTTTGAGGCCTTCCGCATGCTCAAGGCCAAGGGCGCCGAGAATTTTGGCATCCATGCCTTCCTTGCCAGTAACACCGTCACTAACGACTACTATCCCAAGCTCGCACGCATCCTCTTTAAACTTGCCGTGCGCCTGGAGCGCGAGACCGGCGCACATGTCGCCTTTATCAATCTGTCCGGCGGTGTGGGTATCCCCTACCTGCCCGAGCAGCAGGCTAACGACATTCACGCCATCGGTGAGGGCGTACACGCAGCCTACGACGAGATTCTGGTCCCCGCCGGCATGGACGATGTGGCGATCTGCACCGAGATGGGTCGCTTTATGATGGGCCCCTACGGATGCCTGGTCACCAAGGCCATCCACGAGAAGCAGATCTACAAGGACTATATCGGCGTGGACGCCAGTGCCGTCGATCTGATTCGTCCTGCCATGTATGGCGCTTACCACCACATTACGGTGATGGGCCAGCCGGGTGGCGACGACAAGACCACAGCGCCCGTCACGGACACCTACGACATCACGGGCAATCTGTGCGAGAACAACGACAAGTTCGCCATCGATCGCGAGCTGCCGCATATCGACATGGGCGACCTGCTTGTAATCCACGATACCGGCGCGCATGGCTACTCCATGGGCTACAACTACAATGGACGCCTGCGCTCCGCTGAGGTCCTGTTGCGCCCCGATGGCTCGGCCGGCCTCATCCGCCGCGCCGAGCGCCCGGGCGATTACTTTGCCACGCTCGACGTGCTACCGAGCGGCCGAGAGCTGCTGGCCAAGTCGCGCGCCGAAAGTGCCCGCCGTCGCGCCCAAGACGAGCGCCTGGCAGTCGCCGCCCAATGGAACAAACGCATCCAGATCGCGGACGCGAAGGAGAAGAACATGGACATCCGCAATCTCGAGGGCTCAATCGTCGCCCTCGTCACGCCGTTTAAAAAGGATGGCAGTGTCGACTTTGACGCACTCGAGCGCCTTATCGATTTCCACCTGCAAAACGGCACCGACGCCATCCTCACCCTGGGCACCACCGGCGAGAGCGCCACGATGACCGACGACGAGGACAACTCCGTCGTCGCCGCCGTGGTCAAGCATGTTGCAGGACGCGTCCCCGTCATTGCCGGCTCGGGCTCCAACTCCACGCAGACCATGCTCACCAAGTCGCTTACTTACCAGGGCCTGGGCGCCGACGGTCTGCTGCTCATCACCCCCTACTACAACAAGTCCAATGAAGAGGGTATCTATCAGCACTTTAAGACCGTCGCCGATGCCGTGGACATCCCCTGCATCCTGTACAACATCCCCGGCCGCTGCGGCTGCGGTATCAGCGAGCGCAACGTAGAGCGCCTGGCCGCGCACCCCAACATCATGGGTATTAAGGAGGCCTCGGGCAACGTCGCCTACGCGGCCAAGATCGCCCACCTGCTGTCAGACGACTTCCGCATGTACTCGGGCGAGGACGCGCTTACCGTACCGCTCATGAGCCTGGGTGCTTCGGGCACCATCAGCGTGTGGGCCGATGTGCAGCCGCAGCTCGTACATGACATGTGCCGCGCTTATCTGGACGGCGACGTAGCGCGCGCCCGCGATATACAGATTGCCGGCCAGCCGCTCATCAATGCCCTCTTTAGTGAGGTCAACCCCATCCCCGTCAAAGAGGCGCTCGCCCAGATGGGTATGATCGAGGCAAACTACCGCATGCCGCTGTGCCCCATGGCAGACGACACGCGCTCTGCACTTACCGATGCTCTGAAGGGGGCTGGTCTGCTTGATTAAGACCGTCATTATGGGAACGGGCCGCATGGGCTCGCTCATCCGCACCACCGCCGAGGGCGTTGTCGACGCCGCCGGTCAACCCGTTTTTGATATCGTGGCCCAGATTGGCTTCGATTTGAGCAAGCTCGAGAACGCACCGGCTGCCGATGTGATTATCGACTTCTCGAACGTCGTGACCTTCGATGCCGTCGTCGCCTATGTCGAGCGCACGGGCGCGGCATTGGTCTCAGGCACCACAGGCTACACCCCCGAGCAGATGGACCGTCTGCGTGAGCTGGGCCAGAACACCCGCGTTATGCACTCGGGCAATTACTCCATCGGCATCGCAGCCCTGCGCCATCTGGTAGCGCAGGCCACGCGCGAGTTGCCCGGCTTTGACTGCGAAATCGTCGAGACGCACCATAACCAAAAGGTCGACGCCCCCAGCGGTACCGCCAAGCTGCTGCTCGACGCCGTAGTCGAGGCCGAGCCCGAGACAGGCTACCACCCCGTCTACGGACGCGAGGGCATGTGCGGCGCACGCGATCCCAAGGAGATCGGCATGCACTCGCTGCGCGGTGGCACTGTCGCCGGCGTCCACGAAGTGAGTTTCTTTGGCCAGGACGAGGAGGTCACGCTCACCCACCGCGCCACGAGCCGTCAGATCTTTGTCAACGGCGCCCTGGCAGCCGCGCAGAAGCTCGTCGCCCGCGAACCCGGCTTCTATACGTTCGACCAGGTCATGTTTGCCTAACCAGGTATCAACCGAATCCACCCAAAGGAGAGATAGCAAATGAGCAACGCAGCCGAGATGGATGCCCAGGAGATTATCAACTACATCGCCACCGCGCCCAAAAAGACACCTGTCAAGCTGTACGTGCGCGAGAAGCCCGGCATGAAGGTTGCCTGGGGCGACGCACATGTCTACGGCGGCCGTCGCGGCAAGACCGTCTTTGGCGACTGGGATGAGCTCAAGGCCATCCTCGATGCCAATGCCGACTCCATCGACTACTACGATGTCGAGAATGACTGCCGCAACTCTGCCGTGCCCATGCTCGACCTTAAGGGCATCAACGCCCGCATCGAGCCGGGCGCGATCATCCGTGACCGCGTCGAGATCGGCGATCGCGCCGTCATCATGATGGGCGCCATCATCAACATCGGCTCCGTCATTGGCGAAGGCTCCATGATTGATATGGGCGCCGTGCTGGGCGGCCGCGCCACCGTGGGCAAGAACTGCCACATCGGCGCCGGCACCGTGCTGGCACTGTCTCTTATACACATCTCCGAGCC
>URNK01000067.1 GCA_900549195.1 uncultured Collinsella sp. | reverse complement strand
TCAGGCTGTTCAATTTCCGATGCTCTTTTTGCTCAAATCCTCTTGACGAAACACACCGCCGGCAAGCTCGCGAACACGGGCGACACAGCACCGAGCGCAATAGCACTCGCAGGAATCGCCGCCATGGGACTCGGAATAACCGCCACAGCCACACGCCGCATCAAGAACTCAAAATAGCTGCCAGCGGTTATTGTCTTCGCCAATCCACAAGCCAAGAAACAAAAAGAGGCCCGTTTCCCCAACCCAGGGAAACGAGCCTCTTTAACTGCAAAAATTCAAGCAACAGCACCGCCGCCTCTTGAACCACGTAGCCATCAATGCCCAGACAACGCCAGCAAGCCGCATTCCGCAAGGGATAGATTAAATTAGATAAACGCGCCCTTACGGGTGATTTTTGGACGACGGGGGCCGGCCGGCGGCGAGGTGTTTAGTAGTCGAGCGATCCCGCAGGCGAAGCCGAGGACCAGCGAGACACCAAATACCTCGCCGCCGGCCGGGCCGTGTCGCGGCACCAAAAAGCGCCCGTGCGCTCGATGGATTCGGATGCCCGACAGAGGCTCCTTATGGCTGCTTCCTTCCGGACCTGACCAGATTCGGAACATGTCGTCATCCGAACCCATCGAACGCGCTAGGCGCTCGGTATATCTTACCTGCTCCCGCCCGCCAGAGCAAGGTAGCTAATTTGGGACGGGGCTTTTTTGACCACTTTTTGACTGGAGGGGCATCAGGGTGGCGAAAGTAGTCAAGTAAGCCCCATCCTAAATAGACCGATCTGGTGCCGTGCCACGAAAAGGGCCTATCTACTACGTTTTGGTCACAGAGGTCAACCATAGCCGGCTTTTTCGAAAATCGGCAAGCTTTCTACCTGCGGTTTTGTTTTTGCAAATTCCGGGATGGTCGAGGATGGCCGGTTTAACGTAGCAGATGGCCGCATTTCGTGGCAAACGGTCCGACCCAAGACCCAAGGCAGCCAACCTCGAATGGCCATTCTCGAGGTTGCGGTGGAATACGGGCTGAATTAGCCCCTTAAAGGCAAAAACACTCCGTATTCCACCGCAACTTATAGGGAGATAGGCCTTAGAGGCGAGCGAGGTCATAGGCTTGGGCGGCTGACTCGCCGGCACAGATAAGGTTGGCAGTGGCTTCCCGTGGTTCGAGCGCCTGGTCGAGGGGCATGGGCTTGCGGCAGATCGGGAGCACCAAGTCAATACCCTGCTCACACACCGCATCCAGGTTGTCAGCGCGACCGCCCACGACAGCGATCACCGGTTTGCCACACCGCTTGGCACGGCGCGCCACGCCCACCGGCGCCTTACCGGCGGCGGATTGCTCATCCATATTGCCCTCGCCTGTAATGACCAGGTCGACATCGCGCACGCGCTCGTCAAATCCCACGAGATCGAGCACCGTCTCCACGCCCGAACGCAGCTCCGCGCCGAGCGCCAACAGCGCGGCACCCAGGCCGCCGG
Source organism: uncultured Collinsella sp. (assembly GCA_900549195.1). Taxonomy (GTDB): domain Bacteria; phylum Actinomycetota; class Coriobacteriia; order Coriobacteriales; family Coriobacteriaceae; genus Collinsella. The sequence continues at coordinate 7,691 of URNK01000067.1, read as the reverse complement.
CGGCACCGGCACCGGGCACACCGAGCACCGAACCAAATGTCCGCACACCCTCGGACGCGCGCAACAACCCTTGGGTCCGCGCCTCGAAAATCGCCGTATCGAGCAAGCGACCATAGCCGACCATCCAGCTGTCACACCTGCTCAGCGCCTCGGCATCATCCGCCGGCAGACCCTTCTGTCCGCCGAACACCGCAAGCGCGCCGCGGCGCCCTACGAGCGGATTCTCGACATCGGAGAGTACAACGATGCGAGCGCCATCCAAAGCCTGCAGCGCCGGCTCCAAATCAACGCTCGCCACCCGCTCAAGGCCAGCAAGACCGGGGGCGACATCGCAGCCCCGATCATCGACCACACGCGCGCCCAGCGCCTGCAGCATGCCGGCGCCACCGTCGTTGGTGGCACTGCCGCCCAAGCCAATATAGATAGTCTTTGCACCCGCGCGAACCGCATGAAGCATCAGTTCGCCCACGCCATAGGTTGTGGCCGCCAACGCCGCCGACTCCGTGCAAGGCGAATACCCGATGCCGGCCGCCTCGGCCATCTCAATTACAGCCGACTCGTGCTCGCCGTCCACCAGCATCCGGGCAGACACGCGGTCGCCCACGGGGCCTGCGACATCGCAGGTTGAGAGCTCGCCACCGCATGCGGCGATGGCATCGAGCGTTCCCTCGCCACCATCTGCCAGCGGCAATGCACGCACCTCGGCATCGGGCCAAACGCGGCGCACGCCTTCGGCAACCGCCGCCTCCGCCTGCGCGCTCGAAACGCTGCCCTTAAAGGAGTCGATCGCCAGCAACACGCGGCGGGGCCGGCGGCACGCAGGGCCAAAGTCAACCGCCGTGCCAGCATCCTCACCGGCACCTGCAAGCGCTGCGGCGTGAGCGGCGTGAGCTTCAAGATCGGCCCCACAGCCGCAATCAGCACCGCCCGCTCCGCGCAGACCGCCAAAATAGCTACTCAGCAGCTCGCGGCATTCATCTTCCAGGACCCCAGCCGTCATGTTAAACCGATGGTTCAGGCGCGAGTCGGCATTCAAATCGTATAGGGATCCCAACGCGCCCGCCTTGGCATCGGCCGCGCCATACACGCAGCGCCCCACGCGCGCGTTAACCATAAGACCCGCGCACATGCAGCAGGGCTCGAGCGTTACATAGATCGTACAGTCGGAAAGGCGCCAGCGACCGAGCGACCGAGCGGCAGCGCACAAGGCCGCGAACTCGGCATGAGCCGAAGGATCCTGGTCGAGCTCGCGACGATTATGCGCCCGCGCGACAATCTCGCCGTCGCGCACCACTACGGCTCCGATGGGCACCTCGCCCACCGCCGCGGCGGCTCGCGCCTCGGCCAGCGCCTCGCGCATGAACTTCTCGTCGATTTCGGTGATCGTCATCGTTCGCCTTCCCTGTTGCAAATTCAAAACGATGCTATCATTACGACTCACGGAGAGATGGCAGAGCGGTTGAATGCGGCGGTCTTGAAAACCGTTGAGCGCGAGAGCGTTCCGGGGGTTCGAATCCCCCTCTCTCCGCCACTTTAGTGATTCACCGGTGTCATGGTCCGCTCAAACAGCGCATCGACCACGTCGGCTATCTCGGGTCGACGCTCAAGATCGTGGCCCGATTCCCACCATATCGTGAAAAGTCGAATAATACCGCCGGCAACAAACTCAGACGTCGTCTCGAGTGACACGGGGGCCAGGGCATCCTCGGCAAGCACGTTCATCACACGCTCGCGGATGGAGCGGGCAATGCGGTCGCAAATAACATTGGTCAACATGCCCGACATGCTGCTTGCCAAAATGTTATCCATGAGCTGCTCGTGCGCAAGAATCAAATCCATGGCATCGTCCAAAATCGCGTGCCGAAGCGCGCGCACGTCCTCGGCAGACACTGCGCCGGCCTCATCGGGCTGTTTTTGCGGCAAGCCCGACATGAGCTCATCGATATAAAAGGCAAAGTAATCGTTTTTGTCGCGAAAGTGCTTGTAGAACGTCGTACGGCGAATCATGGCGCGGTCGCACAGCATGGCAACCGTCAGGTCCTCAAAACGATGCTCCTCGAGAAGCTCGGTGAAGGCATCGAACAGGGCGCGGTAGGTTTTCTTAATGCGAAGGTCCACTGGTATCGCCATCCTCAGGGCAAAGACAACACTCGTCAATCTGTCGCATATCGTACACCTGTACCTCGCGCGCTTTGCCCCGGTGCCGGCCCCGCCGAAAACACAACGCTTACCGGAAAGTTCGGCACGGCAAAACGTTGCGGGTATACTAGTAGCGTTATACCAACGGCAGCTGGCGCATGCCGCCGCGGCCATTCGAAACGGAGACATCATGCTTCCCGTCATCATCGGCATCGTTGTTGTCATTGTGATTGCCTGCGCCATCGCCGGCATCTACAACAACATGGTCACCAAGCGTAACCGCATCGATAACGCCTGGCAGAACATCGATACGCAGCTGCAGCGCCGCAACGACCTGATCCCCAACCTGGTCGAGACCGTCAAGGGCTACGCCAAGCACGAGCAGGAGACGCTCTCCGCCGTGATCAGCGCGCGTAACACCGCCGTCAAGGCCACCACGCCCGAGGCCAAGATGGAAGCCGACAACGTGCTGACCGGTGCGCTGCGCCAGCTCTTCGCCGTGGCCGAGGCCTATCCCGATCTTAAGGCAAACACCAACTTTACGCAGCTGCAGGCATCGCTCGAGGATACCGAAAACAAGATCAGCTATGCACGCCAGAGCTACAACGACTGCGTGCTCAGCTACAACAACGCCATTCAGACGTTCCCGGCTGTCATCTTTGCTGGCATCTTCCAGTTTAAGGAGCGCCAGGGCTTCGAGGCCGCCGAAGCAGCCCGCCAGGCCCCGACCGTCAAGTTCTAATAGTTTGACAGCGCATCCTTAATCGGCCAAATGTATAAACTGCCCCGTCGAATGCATACTTCGACGGGGCAGTTTCCTTTTCGCGAAGGTCCCCCTCTAAGCGCCGTGCATTTTTAGGAGTATTCAACATAACCGAGAGCTTCGGGCGCCACGATAAGTGCCAAAGGCCGCGAATATCCCTGCAAATCAAACGCTGCCAGCCCATAACCCCGCCCATCATCCGTAGAAAACATCGAGAACTCCCGATTTTTTGCCCGAGGTCGGTATGCAGGGGTGGCGCGCGCAGACGTGGTGTAAGAGCGTCCTGAGGTCCGTCGCTGCAAGTCCCGATGTTACTCCTTCTTGAGACCGCGCCTCTCGACTATCTCGTCCACTATCTCCCTGGCGCGCCGCCCGAGCGCGCGGCGCCTCCCCTCTGTCGGGGCCGGCCTGTCCGCGGGCTCGGCGAAGCCCTCGGCGGCCGAGGCCTCGGAGAACACGCGCTGCTGGGACCACTGCCCCTCGGTCTCCATGAGGCTCGCGCACGTCAGGCGCAGCATCGACTCCCTCGAGGGGAAGGACTGCACGACCCTGTAGCGGCGCTTGATCTCGCGGTTGGCGCGCTCCTGGACGTTGTTGGTTCGGAGCTTGGCCCAGTGCGCCCTGGGGAAGGCCGTGAACGCCAGCGCGGAGTCCTCGGCCTGCTCGAAGACCTCGCCGGCCCTGGCGGACACCGACGCCACCCAGGGCGCCGCCTCGGCCCACACGCAGCGCGCGAGGTCGGGGTCGTCCTGGTAGACTGCGGCGTGCACGAGGTCCCTGACGGCCGCCTTGGAGTCCTCGGGCCTGCCCGACCAGGCGCTCTGGAGGTTGCGCTGCAGGTGCGTCACGCAGCGCTGCCAGGCGCAGCCCTGGAACAGGCGCGAGACGGCGGCCACGAGCCCGGCGTGGCTGTCGGAGACCACGAGGCGAACTCCGGCCAGCCCGCGCTCGCGCAGCCCGCCGAGGAATGCCGCCCAGGAGTCCTCGCTCTCAGTGTCGACCACGTCGCAGCCCAGGAAGTGCTTGCGCCCGTCGTCACCCAGCCCGATCGCGGTCACGACGCCCTGCGAGACGACCGACGAGCCGACCCTGCAGCTCATGTAGGTGGCGTCGAGCCACAGGTAGCAGCACGGCGTGCCCGACAGGTCGCGGCGGCGGAACTCCGCCACCTCGGCGTCGAGGTCGGAGCAGAGGCTCGAGACCTCCGAGCTCGACAGCGAGGATATGCCCAGCCTGGACGCCACGCGCTCGACCTTGCGGGTGGACACGCCGCACACGTACATCTCCTGCACGAGGGCGGCCACCGAGGTGTCGACGCGCGACCATCGCGCGAGCATGCCCTCGGGGTAGTAGGTGCCGTGCCTGAGCTTGGGTATCTCGAGCTCCACGTCGCCCACGGCGGTCTTGAGCGACCTGGGGCGGTAGCCGTTGCGGCTGTTCTCCCTGCCGTCGCTGCGCTCGTTGCGGCCCGTGCCGCACATCTGCTGGGCCTCGGAGTCCATCAGCGCGTTCATCACGCCGCCCAGCACCCTGCACGCGAACTCGCGCGCGTCGCCGCACTCCTGCCAAAGCCTCGCCGCCTCGAGGGCCTCGTCGCGGCCGAGGCGCAGTACACTCTCTTCTTGGGGCATCGCCTTTCCTTCCATTCGTCACCTTCATTACTCCAACGACGAATTCTAGGCGGTGTCCCCTCCCTTTCAAGAAAGGGAAGAGGCGGGGTATGCCCCGCCTCTTACACCACATCTCTGCGCGCTACCTATGCAGGGGCCTTCGATTGCAGAATACTCGCAAAAATGCACGTCGCCACCACCCCCACATGGCGCGAACCAAAACAAAAGCGCGACCTTCCTTTCCGGCGCACTCCGCAGGACGAAAGAACCCCCGCCGCACGTAGTGCGCAGCGGAGGTTCTTTCATGTCCGAGGACGCGCCGGAAAGGAAGGTCGCCCTCGGGCCGGACAGCTAAGACAGCTTACGCGACGGTGTAAACCCAGTTGTGCTTGTCCTCGACAGCACCGGACTGGATGCCCGTCAGGGTCTCGCGGAGCTTCTTCATCACGGGGCCGATCTCGGTGTAGCCAGCCGGGAAGGTCACGGTCTCGTCGGCGCCGTAAACCTTGTTGTCGATCTCGCCAACCGGGGAGATGACGGCAGCGGTGCCGCACAGGCCGCACTCCACAAAGGTGCCGGCCTTGACCTCGGCCCACTCGACGGGACGCTGGTCAACGGTCATGCCCAGGTCCTGAGCAACCTGAACAAGCGAACGACGGGTGATAGAGGGCAGGATGGAGTCGGTGTGCGACTGCGGAACGACGAGCGTGCCGTCCTCCTTCACGAACAGGACGTTGGCGCCGCCGGTCTCCTCGACATAGGTGCGGGACTCGGAATCGAGATACAGGTTCTCGGCATAGCCCTCGCGATGGGCCTCCATCGTGGGCTTGAGGGACATGGCGTAGTTCAGGCCGGCCTTGATATTGCCGGTGCCATGCGGTGCTGCGCGGTCGTACTCGGAAACGCGCAGCTTGACGGGCTTGAGGCCGCCCTTAAAGTACGGACCGACCGGGGTCACGAGAATGCGGAACGTGTACTCAGGAGCGGGAGCCACGCCGATCACGTCACCGGAGCCGATCATAAACGGACGCACGTACAGGGTCGCGCCGGAGCCGAAGGGCGGAACCCAGGCGGCGTTGGCAGAAACGACCTGCTTGACGGCCTCAACGAACTTGTCCTTGGGGAACGGGGGCATCTCGAGGCGCTGGGCAGAGTTGTACATACGCTCGGCGTTCATGTCGGGACGGAAGCAGACGATGCTGCCGTCCTCGGCGGTGTAGGCCTTCAGGCCCTCAAAGACCTCCTGGCAGTAATGGAAGATACCGCCGCACTCGGAGACATGCAGGGTGTGGTCGGTGGTCAGGCCGCCCTCGTCCCACTCGCCATCCTTCCAATGGGCCTCGTAGCTGTAATCGGTCTTCATGTAGCCAAAGCCGAGGCTACCCCAATCGATATCCTTCTTCTCGACAGTCATATGCCGCTCCTTACATACACAGTTGCAAACTCGCGAACCCGCACGCAAGGACCGAGGCCGACCGCGTCGCAACGTCACACGCCCGGAGCGTAGAGCCGGACGGGACACGCAAACGGCATCAAAGCCGATGGCACGTCGATTCGCATGCACGAGATTGTACTCCGCACGCGCGTCTGATAAAACGCTTTTCTTTAACTAAGTAAAGTATTTTCATTTGACCGAAGCAAAAAGGCCCGCCACCGTAAGCGGTGACGGGCCTCAACTGTACGGTCTGCGCGCTGGCTCGAGCTAGGCGTTCTATTTACCCAGCTTGGCCTTAACCAGACCGACCACGGTCGGGATGATCGACACGGCAACGATGCCGATAATCAGCAGCTCAAAGTGCTCCTGCACAAAGGGAATGCCGCCAAAGAAGTAGCCCAGCAGCGTAAAGACCGTCGACCAGGTAATGCCGCCCAGCACGTTAAAGACGACAAAGTTGCGCCAGTGCATGCCGCCCATTCCAGCGATAAATGGCACAAAGGTGCGGATAAACGGGAAGAAGCGACCCAGGAAGATGGCCAGGTGACCCCACTTGTCCAAGAAGTCCTCGGACTTTTTGATGCGCTCGGGCGTCATGGCCTTGACCTTGCCCGAAGCGATGATCTTGCGGCCAAAGAAGTGACCGATCGTAAAGTTGCACTGATCGCCCAAAATGGCAGCGGCCCATGCGGTGGCCAGAAGCGCCACGATGTTAAAGCCGCCGTTGTGGGCAAAGAAACCCGAGGCGAACAGCAGCGAATCACCGGGAAGGAACGGGAAGAACACCACGCCCGTCTCGATAAAGATGATCAGGAAAACGCAGCCGTAGGCCATAAGCGGGCCGGCGGCGATCCAGCTGGCGATCGCGGTGCGCGGATCCTTAAGCAGCTCGGCGATAAAATTGATGAAACCCATGAAGTAAAACCTCTCAGTTGTGGGCGCGGACACGTCCAAGTTGACCAGTATACGGTTGCGGCGCCCCCTCGTGCGCAACCCCACAAAAGCATGACTCCATTACCAGCAAGTTTGCATAACTGACACTTGTCGCCCAAAGCACAGCAAAATCGCCCTTCCTAATCCCTAGCGAATCGCTATACTTTAGTGAATCGCATTGCCATGGCGCTAAGGGAGGGCGGCCAGTGAGCTTTATCAATACCATTCGCGAGGACATCAAGACCGTCCAGGCGCAGGACCCCGCCGCGCAAAACGGTCTGGTCATCTTCCTTTCCTATCCTGGTCTGCACGCCAAGTGGAACCACGTGCCCGAGCACTGGCTCTGGAAACACGGCCATCGCTCACTCGCCCGTGTGCTCTCGCAAATCACCCGCCATATCACCGGCGTCGAGATTCATCCCGCCGCGCAGCTCGGCAAGCACTTCTTTATCGACCACGCCATGGGCGTCGTCATCGGCGAGACTGCCATCGTGGGCGACAACTGTGTGCTCTACCAGGGCGTCACGCTCGGCGGCACCGGCAACGAGACCGGCAAGCGCCACCCCACCCTGGGCAACAATGTCACGGTGGGCACGGGCGCCAAGGTGCTTGGCAACATCCACATTGGCAACAACGTCAAAATCGGCGGCAACTCGGTCGTCGTCAAGGACGTGCCCGACAACTGCACCGTCGTGGGCGTGCCCGGGCGCATCATCAAGCGCAACGGCTGCCGCGTGTTCGAGGAGAGTTTCGACGCCAAGCAGCATCGCGAGTATATGCCCGACGATGCCGCCGAGCAGAGCGCCCTCAA
>URNK01000066.1 GCA_900549195.1 uncultured Collinsella sp. | reverse complement strand
CCGTGAGCTCGTCCTGGCGCTCGAGCTCAAAGCTGGCGAGCTGAGTGGAAATGAGGTCGGCAAAACCCGAGGCAAGGGCCGTCTGGCGCATATCGATGCTGCTCAGGCGGGGGTAATACAGCTCGAGTGTGCCCACGCAATGCCCGCGCACGGTAAGCGGCGCGACAATGCCGGCGCGCAGGCGGGGAAAATAGCCGCCCGTCTCATTGGAGGCGTCACGCGAAAACACGCTCTGCTCGCCCGTCTCAATCACGTTGAGTGTGGTCTTGAGCACAACCGGGGTGCCGGCAGGGCACTTTGCCGAGTCCTCGCCCCAGCTTGCCAGTACCTGCTTGCCGTCGGTAAAGCAGATGGCAGAGGCAATGGTCTCGGACAGGATGATTTTAGAGGCGCCCAGGGCCGCTTCGGGCGTAAGGCCGCGCGACGTGTAGGCGAATATTTTTGATGCGATGGCAAGCGTACGGTCGGTTGCGCTCGATGTGAGGTCATCGGGGACCACAAAGACATACGAGAAGAAGAAGCACAGCATGACCATGCCGGCAATGACCACGACGCCCGGAACGGGATTGGGATTATCGGTTAAATCCCAGATAAGCAGCAGGATAAGCGCCGGAACGACAATACCGAGCAGGATGGCCTGGACCACATGTTGGGCCGTACGAAAGACCTTGGTAGAGTTGTAGCTCTTGCCCAGAATCAGCCTGTTTAAATCCAACGTCATCCCCTTTTATCTATCGCACCCATAGCAATAAAGAGGGCCGCAAGCGACCCTCTCCATTGCATTATGCAATCAAATACTGTGTTTTACATCCAGCCATCGACAAACGGTATCTTAGGCGCTGTATTTGTTGGCCTCGCCAAAGGTGCCAGCCTCGACAATCCAGCCGTCCTTCATGATGACGTCCATGTTGTCGGTGTTGAGCACGTGGATGTCGGCGGCGACGTCACCGCTGACGACCAGCAGATCGGCACACTTGCCGGCCTCGATGGAACCGGTCTCGTCCTCGATGTGGCACATCTTGGCACCGTTGAGGGTGGCGCAGGTGATGGTCTCGACCGGGGTGAAGCCGATCTTGTCGACGAACTCGTACATCTCCTCGATGGAGCAGGTGCCGTACGGGGTGACGAAGGAGAAGGAGTCGGAGCCGATTGTCATGACGACGCCGCGCTTCTTGGCCTCGCGCAGGCAGTCGTAGTTGCGCTGCAGCTCCTTCTCGACCAGGGTGCCCTCGTACTTGTCGTGCAGCTCGGGGACGTAGACGGGCGGATAGGTGGCGTACCAGGTGGGCAGGAAGGCGATCGTCGGGGTGAAGAAGGTGCCCTGCTCGGCCATGAGGTCCATGGTGCGCTCATCGATATCAAAGCCGTGAATCAGCTGCTCGCAGCCAAAGCGAACGGAATCGTAGGCAGCGGCGTGGTTGTTGTAGCAGTGGCTCCACACGGGGATGCCGACCATCTTTGCCTCTTCGACCACGGCCTGGATCTCCTCGGAGCAATAGTGCTGGTCGCGACCGGAGTCCCAGCGCCAGATGCCGCCACCGGTAGCCCAGATCTTGATGGCATCGGGGTTCTCGCGCAGGCGACGACGGACGGCCTTGCGCAGATCCCAAGGACCGTCGACCTGGTCGCCCCAGGGATGGGATTCCTTGTTGAGCTCCTGGGTGCAGTGGTGGGAGTCACCGTGGCCGGCAACGCGGCAGAAACCGAGGCCGGTGGCCAGAACGCGCGGGCCCTTAAAGACGCCCTTGTCGATGCAGTCACGGATCTGGATACCAAAGCGGCCGATTTCGCAGACGGTGGTGAGGCCGTGGGTAAGGCAGTCGTAGGCCTGCTTGACGGCGACGGCCTGCTTCTCGAGGAGCGGCTGCATGACCCAATCGGTGTCATCGTCGGTCAGGTTGCCCGAGAAGTGCAGGTGGGTGTCGATCAGGCCGGGAAGGACGGTCTTGCCGGCGGCGTCGATAACCTCAACGCCCTCGGGAAGGTCCTGCATAGTGCCAGCGTACTCGATCTTGCCGTTGTCGTCGACGAGAACGAGGGAGTTCTCGACCGGCTCGGCACCGGTACCGTCGATGAGCTTGCCGCCAACGATTGCATACTTAGTGGACATGGTTCCTCCTTATGGATCCATATATGTGGGCGAAGCCGTGTTGGGTCGCGGCCTCACAAAGCTACCCAAGTGATGCCGGATTCGGTGCGCGGGAGAGAGGGTCCCGCGCACCCGATCCGCCCCGGCTAGGCGTTACTTTTTGCGGGAATTGGTGAAAGCCATGAGGGCCAGGCCAATAGCCAACCAGCCGATCACGATGCTCCACTCCACCATGTTGAGGGAGGCGGGAGAGAACGGAATCACGAGCAGGCCGATGATGATGGCGCAGGCAGCGATAGCGAGGCCGATGCCAAACTTGCCGCCGGGCACCTCATAGGGACGAGGCAGGTCGGGCTCGGTGAAGCGCATGCGCAGGCAGGCGAGGGCGACCATACCGCAGGAGAAGATGAAGGCGAGAGCCGACACGTTGGTCAGAGGGATGAGCATGTTCTTGCCCAGGAACGGACCGATGACGGTGATAACGCCCAGAACGACGCAGGCGAGCTTGGGAGCGCCGGACTTGGGGTCGACCTCGGCGAACTTCTCGGGCAGTTGGCCCTTGCGGCCCATGGCGAGCATGATGCGGCTCGTGGCGCCGTAGAAGGAGTTCATCGGGCCCATGGGTCCAAGCGTGGCGATGACGAGCATGGCCAGGTACAGGAGCATGTTGATACCCTTGAGGCAGGCAAGCGCGGGAACCGGGCTCTTAACAAACTCATGCCAGTCGAGGATGGTGCCGAACGAGTAGATGCAGACCATGTAGAAGCCGCCGGCGGCCAGCAGGGCCAGGGAGATGATCTTGCCGAACTTGTTCCAGTTGAGGCCTTCGGCTGCTTCCTCAGCCTGCTGAGGAATGGTGTCGAAACCGGCGTAGAAGAACGGGGTCAGAACCAGGACCGACACGATGCCGGCGAACAGGCTGGCGCCCTCGGTAGCGGCCTTGCCGCCGCCAGCGCCGGTGACCTGGGAGAACACGGGCATGGCATTGTCCGGCGAGCCGGTGAACAGCGAGACGCCCATGGCGAGCAGCATGCCGCAGAGCAGAGCCTTGGTCAGGAAGGCCTGGAGCTTGGCGGCCGAGCTGGCGCCGCGGAAGTTGAGGAAGATGACGTAGGCTGCGAAGCCGAGCGCGATCAGCGTCGGGAACAGGTAAACGTCGGCGCCCAGGATGGTGTAGAGCTTGACGGCGCGCAGCCACTCAAGACCAGGCAGGCTGCCGAACATCTCGGACACGAGGGTCGAAATGGCGATGGCCTCCCACGGGCACAGGATACCGTTGCCCAGAGCCAAAAGCCATCCGGTGATGTAGCTCAGCGTACGGCCAAAGCTACGATCGACATACTCGACGATGCCGCCCGAGATGGGGATAGCAGCCGTGAGCTCACCGAAAACAGCTCCGACGGGCACGAGGAAGATTGCACCCAAGAGGAATGCGATCATAGCGGGAACGGGACCGCCGCCCACGACCATCCAGTCGCCGACCTGCAGAACCCAACCGGTACCGATGATGGCACCGAAACCGATGGTGAAGAAGTTCCAGAGCGAAAGCGTTTTCTTCATACCGCCGTTATCCTCGACTGCAACTTCTGCGTTCTTGTCCGCCATTGTTCCCCTCCTTTCCTTTTTGACGCCCCTTGACGTCACCCCTTGCGCGGTCTGTTTTGCCGCGCTCTTTTATTTCGTGGCTTTAAGATACGGCCTTGGCGCAGCATGGCCGCCCATGGCTCGACCGAAGGCCGAACTCGCATATGAGCGGCGCCGTTTTTGGGACGAACGGCACGGTTTGCCGTTCATTGTTGCCGCCCGTCCGACGGGCGTACGTTCATCGGACGCATATAGAGATGTTTTTGAGGCCGTGTGTTTTGCGCCTTTCGTACCGTTTACCGAGCTTTTGACGCGCAGACCCATTTGTTGCACATCTTTTTTGTAGGATAGACAGGTTATACATGAGACAAGGCGGTACGAATGGCATACGGATACAACGACGGTGATCAACGGCGACAAAGCGTTCGCCTTGCTGGCCGTACCACGCCGACGCCCGGAAGTGCCACAAGCAGCAATCCGCAACGCCCTCAAGAGCAACCCAGGCCTTCGTCTCGGCAGCAGACAAGCAGAACGCGGCAGAGTGGCCGTCCGAGCATGGGCACAAGCGCGCAGCAAGATAGCCGCTTGGGCGCGCGCACTCGACAGCGTCAGGCCGAGGTTCCGCAGCTGCGCCGCAACGGCGTACGTCAGCCCGGCATCCATATCAACCGCTTCTTTTCGCATCCCCAAGGCGGACGCGACGGCAAGCCTTACCGCTCGACATCGCACGTGAATGCCCCCGCCCTGCCGGCTCGTCGACTTCGCCTCGCACTGTGCTCTATCCTTACCTGTCTGGTCTTTGTGCTTATGAGCTCCTGTATGTCCCACGGCTCGGCCGGTCTCGAGCCCACCACCGAGGACAAGCTGCTCAAGGCCCCCGTCGCGCCCGGTTATTCTTTCGCCTTTTCGACCCCGCGCTCGCAATGGCAAGCCGGCACGATGCCCCATATCTATCAGATCGACCCTGCGTGGTCTGAGCTGCCTTACGCCGGCGGCACCATCCGCCAAAATGCCTGCGGGCCCACGTGCCTCACCATGGTCTATATCTTTAAGACGGGACGCACCGATATGACCCCCGTCGATATGTGCGCACTTTCCGAGGCGGGCAATTACGCCCCCACCGGTGCAACCGAATGGTCGTTTATGACGAGCGGCGCGTGGCAGTTGGGACTTAACGGAACGGAGCTCCATAACGATCGCGACTCGATGACTCAGGCGCTGCGTTCGGGAGCGCCCGTCATCGCCGCCGTTCGGCCGGGCACCTTTACCAACGTGGGCCACTACATTGTGCTTTACGGTATTGACGACGCCGACCAGATTGGCGTCTACGACCCCAACTCGGCCAGCCGCAGCGCCCGCCGCTGGGGCGTCGTAGAGGTCCTTAACGAAGTCGAAGCCATGTGGGCCTACTACTAGTCATTGGGGACAGACTTAAATGAGTGCTCGTTGGGGACGGCCTTTGTAGACGACCGCTCGCGCTGTCGAAAAGGACTGTCCCAAGCTGCCGACAGGAAAGGAACGCCCCCCATGTGCCGGGTTTGTCCGCGGCAAGAGTGTCCCTTTTGGCTAGCCATTTAAGAACGTCCCCAATGACTAGGTGAATAGCAAAAGCCCCGCAGTCGGAGCGGACTGCGGGGCTCATGAAGAGAGGCTAGTTTGTGGGCGCCTTGCCTGGCGCCCACGAGAGAGGCAATGGAGTAGAGGCTACTCGTGGATGCGGGTACCGGAGAGGCCGGCCATGGTCTCGGCGGCCTTGTCCAGGGCGCCGATGATGCAGGTGCGGCCCTTGCGGGAACGGGCGAACTTGATGGCGGCGCGGACCTTGGGCTCCATGGAACCCTTGCCGAACTGGCCCTCGTCGGCCAGGCGCTCGGCCTCGTCGGCGGTGATGTCCTCGAGCTCCTCCTGGTTGGGCTTGCCAAAGTTGATGGCGACATGCTCAACGGCGGTCAGCAGGAACAGAACGTCAGCGTCGCAGTCCTCGGCCAGCAGCTCGCCGCCCAGGTCCTTGTCGATGACGGCGGGGACGCCCTTGTAGCAGCCCTTGTTCTCATAGTCGCGGACGACGGGGATGCCGCCGCCACCGCAGGCGATGACGATGAACTCGTTGTCGAGCAGGTTGAGGATGGAGTCGGCCTCGACGATCTTCTTGGGATCGGGGGAAGCGACGACGCGACGCCAGCCGCGACCGGAATCCTCGACGAAGACCTTGGAGGGATCCTCGGCCATGAACTCCTTGGCCTGCTCCTCGGTGTAGAAGGGGCCGATCGGCTTGGTCGGGTTCTTGAACGCGGGGTCGTCCGGGTCGCACTCGATCTGGGTGACGACGGTGGCGGCGTGCCAACGCTTATAGCGCTTGTGCATCTCGCGGCCAATGCCCTGCTGCAGGTGATAGCCAATGTAGCCCTGGGACATGGCGCCGCACTCGGGCAGCGGCATCTCGGGGGTGCCGATGGCGTCGTGGGCGGCGGCGAAGGCGTTCTGGATCATGCCGACCTGCGGACCGTTGCCGTGGGTGATGATGATCTCGTTGCCCTGCTCGATCAGGCCGAGGAGAGCGTGAGCGGTGTTGCTCACGGCCTCGATCTGCTCAACGGGGTTGTTGCCGAGGGCGTTGCCGCCAAGGGCGACGACGATACGATCGGGCTTGCCAAGAGGCTTAGACATTGCTGGAATCCTTTCTGTAAAAGGCCTACAACCCATTAATAACCCGCGCCCGTGCGATACGCGAGTTTATTAAGGTTTATATTCTCTTTATCGCTCATTTTATTCATTTTGAAAATAGTTGAACGGTGAACGGTCGCTTTTACCCGCTCAGCGTAAAGAAACCCAGCTCAAGCATATCTACGTCATTTACGTGCAACTTTATTTTAATAGAGCAGGGATTAGACCAGATTATGCAAACTATATCTTTGCTAAACATAAAACAGACAGCGCAAAATCTTACTCGCACTATACGAGATTCTATGCACTTATTGGACGAGTATGCAGCCCTGCAATAACATGGCGTTTTTCATCCAACTTAAGGAATAGACGAGTGCCTTTGCCGCGCGTCGGCCGGCAGCCGGCGAGCCGTCTCGTCGATTGCCGCTTCCAGAAAATCAAAAACTGATATTGCGCGCGCAATTGCGGCATGGTACTTTAGCGAAGAACAGCGCGGGCTGGGGCGACAGAGATCTGTCGTGAAGTTTGGGTTCGGCGACCCCGCCGCTGTCTTCTCCTTATCCGCCAGCGAGCCCCTTGAGCGACGGATTGAGGAGGTCCTTACTATGACAAAAATGCTCAAGATCACTCTGAATGGCGAGACGTTTCTCGCCGACATGCTCTGGGACAAGGCTCCCGAAGCATGCAAGCTGTTCGAATCGTCCTGTCCGGTCGAGTCACGTATCTTTTCGGCCAAGATCTGCGATGCCGAGGTAACCTATCCCGTATCGGGCCCCATCGCCAATTACGAGCACATCGAGAACCCCGTCTTTCACGAGCCGGCGGGCGCCGTGAGCTGGTATGGCGGATGGTCGTCAATCTGCATCTTCTTTGACGTGTGCGAGCCCTTTGGCACCTGCAACATGTTCGCCCGCATCTGCGAAGCCGACCGCGAGCGCTTTGCCATTGCTTGCCGCAATGTCTGGGACAACCAGGGCATGTACATCAAAAACGAAATCGTCGAGATCGAAGCGGAGGCCTAAAGATGATGGATATCAACACCCTGCTCGCACTCGACCTGGCCGAGTACACCACTGCACTTGAGGCCCTCGCCGACCAAATGATGCTCGAGGAACCGCGCGATATCGACTACATGCGCCGCCGCAAGCTCGACACAGGCCGCGAATTCGCCGTCTGGAACTTCACCGTCGGCTACTGTATGAACGCCGCCGACGCCCTCTCCCTCCTGCGAGCCCAGGCCAACGAAAACGCCAACGACGGCACCGCCGACCTCGCAACGATCAACAACAGCGCCGCGCGCCTGTGCGACTGGTTCTCGGGCGCCTTCGACGTCACCGGCAAAATGGATGACACCACGGCAATCCTCGCCCACAGCCGCGACCTCTACGCCCAGGTAGAGACTCACGAACAGTTTGCAGCCCTCACCCGCGCCACCGAGCGCTATCTGGTCCAGCTCCAATTTTGGGTCGACCGCCAGATTCCCTGGCCGGCTATTAGCGACCTCGTCCACGGCTACCGCCTGCGCACAGAGAGCGGCGAGACAAGGTAAAAACAGCCAGGTAGCACCAACATGGTCCCACCACGGAACCCAAAGTAGCAATCAGAGGGCTGGAGACGCCAACAACAGCGTCCCCAGCCCTTTCCATAGTGCTGCGCGTTTCGCGCCAAAGGCGCGAAAAAGCAAAGGGATAAGGCGTTGCAACAGCCACGCCCCCCATCCATCCCCAAAGTGACGCGTGGTTTCGCGGCAAAGCCGCGAAACAGCGAAGGGGACAAAAGGCCCCCACAGCCACGTCATCCATTCAGCCACACAATCCGAGGACGTAGTCGTAGCAGGATCTGGGGGCTGACCTTCGCGGACACTCCGCAGGACGAAAGAACCCCCGCCGCACGTAGTGCGCAGCGGGGGTTCTTTCATGTCCGAGGACGTCCGCGAAGGTCAGCCCTCAGATCCTGCGGTGAGAGACCTAGGCCTCGTTGTACACCGTCTTGAGCTTCAGCAGGTGAGCGTAGCGGTCCATAGCGGCCTGCTCGTTCTCCTTGAAGAGCTCCTCGGCGCGCTCGGGGAAGGAACGCGTCAGCGAAGCGTAACGGGCCTCGTTCATCAGGAACTCCTGATAGCCGCCCGCGGGCTCCTTGGAATCGAGCGAGAACTTCTTGCCGGCAGCAGCCTCGGGGTTGAAGCGGAAGAGGTTCCAGTAACCGCACTCGACGGCCTTCTTCATCTCGGCCTGGCAGTTCTGCATGCCGCCCTTCTTGATGGAGTGCATCTCGCAGGGGCTGTAGCCGATGATGAGGGACGGGCCGTCGTAGGCCTCGGCCTCGTGGATGGCCTTGAGGGTCTGAGCCGGGTTGGCGCCCATGGCGACCTGCGCCACGTAGACGTAGCCGTAGCTCATGGCAATCTCGGCCAGGGACTTCTTCTTGGTCACCTTACCGGCAGCGGCGAACTGGGCGACCTGGCCCAGGTTCGAAGCCTTGGAGGCCTGACCACCGGTGTTGGAGTAAACCTCGGTGTCGAAGACGAAGACGTTGACGTTGTGGCCGGAAGCCAGGACGTGGTCCAGGCCGCCGAAGCCGATGTCGTAGGCCCAACCGTCGCCGCCGAAGATCCAGAAGGACTTCTTGGTGAGGTAAGCCTTGTCGGCGAGGATCGCCTTGGAAGCGTCACAGCCGCACTTCTCGAGCTCGGCAACGTAGGCAGCGGCAGCGGTCTTGGAGGCCTCGGCGTCGTTGACGGAGTCGATCCAAGCCTGGCCGGCAGCCTTGAGCTCATCGGACGGACCATCGGCAGCGATGATGTCCTGGGTAGCGGCGATCAGCTTGTGC
>URNK01000065.1 GCA_900549195.1 uncultured Collinsella sp. | reverse complement strand
TGCGGCTCATCCGGTTCCACCGGGCCGCGCGGCAAGGAGATATATTGCCAGACCGCGAAGCCTTGTGGGACGTCAATTCCACTATTCACAAGTCCTACACAACATATTGCTTTCTATAGGTAATAGAAAGACTGGTGTGGATCTTCCGCACGTATCAGATGATGACCCTTTGGTTCAGGAATATATAGAGATCGGTCACCTGTAAGTGTTTATCTACCCGCGCTTTTAGCAATGTAGACCAGCGCTTTCGATAAAAAAAGAGGGAGCGCCGCGCACAACGCGACACTCCCCTAGCGATTCAAGAGAATCTATTAGGCCTCGAGAGCCTTCTTGGCGATGGTAGCCAGCTCGTTGAAGGACTCGATGTCCTCGTAAGCCATCTGAGCCAGGACCTTGCGGTCGAGCTCGATGCCGGCAACCTTCAGGCCGTGCATGAACTGAGAGTAAGAGATGTCGTTCAGACGAGCAGCAGCGTTGATACGAGTGATCCAGAGAGAACGGATCTCGCGCTTCTTGTTGCGGCGATCACGATACTGATACTGCAGGGAGTGCTGGACCTGCTCTTTAGCATGCTTGTAAGTACGCGAAGCGGCACCGTAGTAACCCTTCGCACGGTGCATAACGGTACGGCGCTTCTTCTTGGCGGCAACAGCGCGCTTAATACGTGCCATGTTCTATCAACTCCTAGACGGTAAAACGAAAAACGGGAACGCGAACTTAGGCGAGACGCGACTTGATGACCTTGCGGTCGGCAGCGGCGATCTCGGTCTCCTGACGGAAGCCACGCTTACGCTTGGTGGACTTCTTGCTCAGGATGTGGCTCTTGAAAGCCTTGGCGCGCATAAGCTTGCCGGTACCAGTCTTGCGGAAACGCTTCTTGGTGCCGCTGTGGGACTTCATCTTAGGCATGAAATACTCCTTAATCGGTTACAGAACACTAGTTACTTGATATCGCTTGCCGCTTTATCCTCATCAAAGGCGCCCTTAATCGGGGCGAGTAGCATAAGCATGTTACGGCCTTCCATCTTAGGCTTGGACTCGACCGTAGCGTAAGGCTTAAGATCCTCGGCGAGGCGCTCGAGAACGTTAAGACCCTGCTCCGGGTGAGCCATCTCACGGCCGCGGAACATGATGGTGATCTTAACGCGTGCGCCCTTCTTGAGGAAACGCAGAACGTGGCCCTTCTTGGTCTCGTAATCGCCAACGTCAATCTTGGGTCGGAACTTCATTTCCTTGACCTCGACCTTGGACTGGTTCTTACGAGCGGCCTTGGCCTTCATGGCCTGCTGGTACTTGAACTTACCGTAGTCCATGACCTTGCAGACCGGCGGCTCCGCGTTGGGAGCGATCTCGACCAGGTCGAGACCCTGATCGTCGGCGACGCGCTGGGCATCGCGGATGGCGAACAGGCCGAGCTGAGAGCCATCGACGCCAATCAAACGGCACGAAGATGCAGTGATCTCGTCGTTGATGCGGGTGTCATCAGACTTAGCTATTTTCCCTACCTCCATTCATAAAAAAACAACCCGGCGCTTCTCAGCATCCAGGTCGTACACATAGACATCCTCGATTTGAGGAAGTGGGTCTAAGTTGTATGACCAGTCAGCTGCTCATTGGCGCCAAAAGGTGGGAACCCTCGGGTTCCTCTTTAGGGCATTGCGGGAACAACGCCTTGCGAATAATAACACGTACAGCGCGTTATCACATTACGTACACGAAAAAGGGGGCCGCAACCCCCTTGAACGCTCACTTGCATGTATGGTGCCCGAGGCGAGACTCGAACTCGCACGTTGTTGCCAACGGTGGATTTTGAGTCCACTGCGTCTGCCAATTCCGCCACTCGGGCACGTAATGCGTGAGTTAGTTTATCACAGCTTTCTACCGATTAGTCCGAAAATGGAACTTCGAACATTTCGATGAGTTCGACCGAACGGAGCATCTCGCGCTGGCGGCACCCGCGTCCGTTAACCAAGACTTCGCCCATCTGATTGTCATAGGGATCCTCACGCATGCCATCGAAAGCGGGCACAAACTCGGCCTGGAATCGATCGTTGGCCACCATACGCCACGGGTCGAGATTGCCAAAGTAGTGACGACGACGCCACTCCTCCCCCATCCTGCGCGCCGAGGAGCCAAACGATACGTCGGCGTTAAGCCAACCGGTCTGTGGCGTATAGAACTCAGCCCAATCGTGCGGCCCCACCGAATCGGGCGCAACATACAGGCCGCTCTGCCAACGGGCGGGCACACCCGCGATGCGGCACATGGTGATAAACGTAAGTGCCATAACGCCACAATCACCGCGGAGCAAGTGTGCACAGTCATCGGCAATAGATCCCAAAAGCAGGTACGGTGGCTGATAGCGATAGTCGATATGCTGTGTCAGATAATCATAGATAGCACGAGCGCGATCGAGCGGATCCTCGAGCCCGTCAATAACACGCTCCGTCAGCTGTCGCAGGTACGGCGTAAACGCAATGTGCGGACGGTCCTCGGAAGTCTCCTCGGGCAGAGGCGCGTCCATACAGGGATGCGATGGGAGCGCGCCACCATAGATATCGCAATAGGCGGCATCGATGTGATAGCGATAGGTCACCGAGAATGAGCGATCGGTCGAGGAGACCCACGAGGCAGTGCGCGCCGAGGCGTTTGCGGGAGCAACGACCCCCTCCGGCGTCATATCAAGCATCTCGACCTGAGACTGCTGGCGGCAGGCGGCGGCAATGGGAAGCCACGCGCGAACGGTCTCCCCCTCCAAAGCACCGGGGACAGACACGCATGCCTTAAGCGTAATGGTGCGAGACAGCCCGCCCTGCGACTCCATCTCCTCGAGCATCTGGTTGCGCAGCGCAATTCCATCCGCAGAATCGGGACGCAGACCCGGAACCTCCTTGGGATACACGCGCAAAGAATCAAGGAAGTTATCGAGAACGAACAGCTGACCATCGATAAAGCGCCAGTCAATACGTTTGCGATCGATCAGGTCGTCAAACTGCTCTTCGGTAAACTCAGGCCACTCCTCGCGGATCATCTCGATAGCCCGATCACGCGACACCGAAAAATAAAGCGGCGTCTCAAGCATGCGATACCGCTCGGCACGAACGCAGGCAGCCAGCGAAGGCTCAGGGTTCTGCTCCAAAAGGCGATCGCAGGCGGCAACAGCCTGCGTCAAATACCCGGCATCCTTAAGACGAAGAATCTCAGGCGGTAGCCCAATATCGAGATGGCGAAAGTCATCGCAGCAAACATCAACAGAGCAACCAACAGGACCCTCGTCAATAACCTTCCCATCCGAAGGCAACACATTAACAACAGCCATACCAAACTCCAAGTCATTAGAACGCTTGAAGTCCATTGTAGCGAGATAAAAAGAAAGCCCCAACAAGGGAGCCATCAACACCGCCGAACGGTAGTCAAAAAAAGAATTCAGCCCAGTAACCCTGCGGCGTTAAACGAAGGAAGCCCCGTCCCCCGGAACTGTTTCCTTGGCGCGACTTCTGGCGAAGCCAGGTGAGCGCAAAGGAAACAGTGTAGGGAGACGGGGCTTCCGGCGGGAAGTTTAGCGACGCTTACGCCTTGTTGACGGAGCCAAACTCCTCCATGAGCTCCTTGGTGCGGGCAACGATGTTGTCGCGACCAGGCTTGAGGAGCTTGCGGGGGTCAAAGCCCTTGCCCTGCTGATCCTTGCCGGC
This sequence comes from uncultured Collinsella sp., assembly GCA_900549195.1. Taxonomy (GTDB): domain Bacteria; phylum Actinomycetota; class Coriobacteriia; order Coriobacteriales; family Coriobacteriaceae; genus Collinsella. The sequence goes on along the minus strand of URNK01000065.1, from coordinate 5,550 downwards.
CTCGATGTACTCGCGAACGCCCTTGGCGAAGACGAGCTGCAGATCGGTGTTGACGTTGATCTTGGAGATGCCCAGGGAGATGGCCTTCTTGATCTGATCCTCGGGGATGCCGGTGCCACCGTGCAGGACGAGGGGCAGGTCGCCGGTCTGAGCCTTGATCTCGCCCAGGCGCTCGAAGGAAAGGCCAGCCCAGTCGGCAGGGTACACGCCGTGGATGTTGCCGATACCGCAAGCGAGGAAGTCAACGCCCAGGTCAGCAATCTGCTTGCACTCAGCAGGATCAGCGAGCTCGCCGCTGGAGGTCACGCCGTCCTCGGTGCCGCCGATGCCGCCGACCTCGGCCTCGATGGACATGCCCTTGGAGTGGGCAAGCTCAACGAGCTCCTTGGTGCGGTCGAGGTTAAGCTGGAAGGTCTCCTCGTGAGAGCCGTCATACATGATGGACGTGAAGCCGGCCTCGATGCACTTGAAGCAGTCCTCGTAAGAACCGTGATCGAGGTGAAGGGCGACGGGAACGGTAACACCCGTGGCCTCGACGGCAGCCTTGACCATGTCGGCGCAGACCTTGAAACCGCCCATCCACTTAGCGGCACCAGCGGTGCACTGAAGGATCAGCGGAGACTTGGCCTCCTCGGCGGCCTGGAGAATAGCCAGGGTCCACTCGAGGTTGTTGGTGTTGAAGGCACCGAGACCGTACTTGCCGGCCTCGGCCTTCTTGAGCATGTCTGCTGCGTTGACGAGCATAAAAGAAACCTCCTGTAAGGTTGCTCCGATAACGCCTGTGATTTTACCACGGCGCACCCGAGCATAAACGTTCGTTTGTTCACGAATATCGTCCAAACAGACTTTTTTGACCGTTTGCCCTACGAAATTGACCCGTTGGGGAAAAATAGCTTGACGTTTGGACGCTTCTCGTGCTTCAAAAAGCCGACTATTAAGCTACACCTGCATGAAAGGGTTCTGCATGAGCTCGCGTGCCATGGTGGTCGAATCGCCATGGCCGGTTAGGCAAACGGTATCGGGCGGGAGAAGCCGGGCGAGCTTGGAGAGCGAGCGCAGAATCGCCGCCTCGTCTCCTCCAGAAAGATCGGTGCGGCCGTGCCCACCCGGAAACAGGGTGTCGCCCACAAAGGCAATGTTCCCCTGCTCGGTGGCGGCAAACAAGACGATTCCGCCCGGCGTATGCCCTGGTGCCTCGATCACCTGCAGGCAGATATCGCCCACCTCGAGAGTATCGCCCTCGGCGAGCAGGCGCGTCGGCTCCCCAGGGTCGGGCGTCTCAATGCCCCACATAGCTCGCTGTTCCTCGATGTTCGCATGCGGCACCGCCACATCCTTAGCACACAGCTCATACTGACAACCCTCGCCAACGGTGGTTCGCACGCCGGCAACACCACCAACATGATCGGCATGGCCATGAGTGCATACGGCGCCAAGCATGCGTACGCCGGGATGCTTGGCTCGAATATGCTCCACCAGGCGCTCGCCTTCCCATGCGGGGTCGACAATCACGCACTCATTGTCCGAAATAACAGCATAGCTATTGGTCTGAATGGGACCGTTTACGAGTGTCTCGATCTCGACCGTTCCCTTGGGAGTTACATCCAAGGACACAGCACTCATGTCCCTCTCCTCTCTATAGAACTCGAGGCATCAAACGATGCCTCGAGTGTAGCGAATATCGATAATGTGGCACGTTCGTCGCGACTAAACGCGGCGCTTAAGTTGGGCTCCACCCTCGCCGGGCATCAGGCGGCGCGCGTCGTAGACCGAGTCAACGCTGCTGATAGAGGCCAGCAGCGGATCCAGGCCACTCGCGTCCGAGATCTCGACCATAAAGCGCAGGGTTGCAATACCCTCGCGGTTGGTCGAGGTGGCGGCAGAAAGGATATTGCCGCCCGCATCGCCAATGGCAATGGTGACATCCTTGAGCAGACCCATGCGGTCCAGGCACTCGACCACGATCTCGACCTGGAAGAGGGTGTCGGCAGCGCCGTCCCACTCCACTTCGATCATGCGCTCGGGATGCTCCATAAGACCCTTGACGTTGGGGCAGTTGGCGCGATGCACCGAAACGCCGCGGCCGCGCGTGATGAAGCCGACGATATCGTCGCCCGTCACCGGATTGCAGCAATGCGCCAGACGGACCAGCAGTCCGCTGTTGCTCTCGCCCTTGACGATAATGCCGTTGCTGGCGCTCTTGCCGCGCTTTTGCGGCTTGCGGTTGGAGCCGCGGGCAGGCTGCTTGACAACCTCGGCGATAGCCTCGGCCTTGGTGACCTGTTCCTCGGGCTTGGGGTCCAAGATTTGCTCGACCTTGTTACCCACAGCGCGCGGGGCAACCTTGCCGGCGCCGACGGCGGCAAACAGGTCCTCGAGCTGCTTGTAGTTAAACTGCTCCGCCACGGCGTTGAGCGCACGCGTGGATCGCGGCGTAGAGATGCCATACCCGCGCTTGCGCAGGTCCTTGGCCAGTATATCGCGGCCGGCAGCGGCGTCATCGTCTTTGGTCGCGGCGGCGAAGTAACGGCGAATCTTTGACTTGGCCGAAGGTGTCTTGACGATCTTGAGCCAATCACGCGACGGCTTGGAACTCTTGTTGGTCAGGATTTCAACGCGGTCGCCCGTCTTGATCTCGTGCGTGAGCGGGGCCACCGCACCGTTGATCTTAGCGCCGACGCAGTGGTTGCCCACCTCGGTGTGAACGGCGTAGGCAAAGTCGAGCGGCGTGGAGCCGGCACGAAGCGCCATGACCTCGCCCTTGGGTGTAAAGACGAAGATCTCCTGGTCGAACAGATCGACCTTCAGCGAGTGCAGGTATTCCTTGGCGTCCGTAATCTCGTCAGAAGCCGCCCAATCGAGCGAATGTTTGAGCCAGTTAATCTGGTCGTCCAGACGCTGGGCGTCATTGGTCTTGGAAGCAGACGATCCGCCCGACTTCTTATAGAGCCAGTGGGCGGCAATGCCGTACTCGGCCTGCTCATGCATCTCATAGGTTCGAATCTGAATCTCGAGCGGGCGGGCCGTGGGGCCGATGACCGTCGTGTGGAGCGACTGGTAGTTATTGACCTTGGGCATGGCGATATAGTCTTTAAAGCGACCGGGCATGGGGTGCCACAGCGTATGCACCGCGCCGAGCGTGGAGTAGCAATCGCGCACCGAATGCGTGATGACACGCAGTGCCACCAGGTCGTAGATCTCGGAGAATTCCTTGCCCTTGCGCTTCATCTTTTGGTAGATGGACCAATAGTGCTTGGAACGGCCGTTAATCTGGAAGTCCTCCAGGCCAATGCGGTTGAGTTCGTCGGTGAGTGTCTTGATGGTCTCGGCCAGATAGCGCTCACGGACCTCGCGCGACTCCGCCACCATGCGCGCGATACGCTGGTAGGCATCGGGCTCCAGGTAGAAGAAGGACAGGTCCTCGAGCTCCCATTTAATGGAGCTCATGCCCAGACGGTCGGCCAGGGGCGCATACACGTCCATGGTCTCGCGAGCCTTAAACAGGCGACGGTCCTCGCGAAGGGCCGCCAGCGTACGCATGTTATGCAGGCGGTCGGCAAGCTTAACGATAATGACGCGGATGTCCTTGGACATGGCGAGGAACATCTTGCGCAGCGTGAGGGCCTGCTTCTCGTCCATGCTGTCGACTTCGATGTTGGTGAGCTTGGTCACGCCATCGACGAGCTCGGCTACCGTATCGCCAAACAGGCCGGACACATCGGCAAGCGAGGTCTCGGTATCCTCGACGGTATCGTGCAGCAGCGCGGCGCACACCACATCGCAGTCCATCTTGAGGTCGGCCAAAATGATGGCCACCTCGACGGGATGGTTAATGTACATCTCGCCCGAGCGGCGCTTTTGGTTGCAGTGCTTCTCGGCGGCAAAGCAGTAGGCCTGCTCCACCTTAGAGAAGTCCTCCTCATTCATATATTTGAGGCACAGGCGTTCCAGCTTGTCGTAGCTGTCCGCCATAATCTCGGGTGGCAGCTCATCGGCATGCTTATAGTGCTCCATCTCCGAAAACGGCTGGAGGGTGGAATCATGGGCGGTACGGGCTGCGGCATCCATCGAGGTCCCCTTCCCCTAGGCCCGCGGAACGATCGGGCGGTTAACTTTGGCTAGCATATCAGAAGCGCACGAATCGAGCGCCCAACTCCGGAAAGCCGAGAACTCCATGCGCGAGCGCAAGCCCTCCAAATAGCGGATTGACCTGCTCAATTGCACACGGCCGGGGTTTTCTGCCATCGCGATGCGACGGGTGTCGTCAAACCCCGAAACGCGACAGAAACCAAGCTCTTCGAAGATTCCCAGGCCGCTTGCCACCGAGCGCTCGTCAACCGGCGTGCGGGCATCGATGGCGAGGCACATCTGCGCGATGTCGATATCGCTCGCACTAAACGAGTCGTCTCCGGTCTTGCCGCGGTTGGAGCGCCACATGGTCTGCAGCGCGCGATAGAGCGTGACGAGCTCATCGCGCTCGGGCGCGTAGCAGTCGAGCAGGCGCTCGTTAATGCGAGCGTCACGCGACGAATAGAGCAAGTGAATCACGGCAGGTTGGCCGTCGCGACCGGCGCGTCCGCTCATCTGGTTGAACTCAATGCTGCCAAACGGCATGTGGTAGAGCACGACATGGCGAATATCGGGCAGGTTGACGCCCTCACCAAAGGCAGAGGTCGAAACGATGCAGCTGAGGCTGCCGTCTCGAAACGCTTCCTCGACACGGCGACGATCGGAGCGTGCAAGCCCCGCGTTATAGAACGCGATGCGGGTCGCGCAATCGGGCACCCGCTTGCGCAGCGTCTTGGCAAGCGCCACGGACTGGTCGCGCGAGTTGACGTAGATGACGGTCTTCTCCCCCGTCGCCACGATTGACACCAGGCGGTTCTCGCGGCTCGCAAGATCTCGGTCATCCTCGAGCTGCAAGTTCTCGCGCACCGTCTCGTCGACCACCGTGCGGGTAATCGGTAGCACGCGGGCAAGCTCGGCCACAACCGGAGCCGTTGCGGTGGCAGTCGTGGCCAGAACGACCGGGTCGCCCAGGGCCTTGAGGATATCGGGCATGTCGAGATAGGCGCTGCGGTCACCGCCCTTGGCAAGACCGGCATGATGCGCCTCATCGATAACGACAAAACCGATGCGTCCCGAACGCGCAAAGCGGTCGCGGTGAATGGACAGGAACTCGGGCGTCGTGAGCACGATGCCGGTGCGGCCCGAAGCCAAGCCGGCAAACACGTCATCGCGCGCCGCCTCCACGGTCTCGCCGGTCAGCACGCCCACGCCAATGCCGAGCGCGGCCATCGTCGACGAGAGGTGATAGGCCTGGTCGGCAACGAGCGCGCGCAGCGGATAGACAAAGATGCTCGCACGCCCGCGAAGGACCGCCTCGCGCGCGGCATGCACATGGAAGATAAGAGACTTGCCGCGCCCTGTTCCCATAACGGCCAGAACACTTTGGTGATCGGCCAGGGCATCGAGCGCCTCGACCTGCGCACGGTGCGGCTGGTTCGAGCCGATAAAGCTATGAATCTGTCTCTTATACACATCTGACGC
>URNK01000064.1 GCA_900549195.1 uncultured Collinsella sp. | reverse complement strand
ATTTTGCGAACGCCGAACACGGCGAAGGATGGCCTGTCGGGTAACCGAAACCCGACGAGATTTGAGAGGAGAGCCGCATGTCGAGCCTCACCGGTAAGTCATTGAACCCTGTTATGAATCGCAGGAGCGTTATCGCGAGCGCAGCAGGTCTGGGGGCGATGTCCATTCTAGCCGGCTGCTCCTCCAACGGCGGCGATAGCGGTTCCGCTTCGGGCGACGCTTCGTTTAAGATCGGCACCATCGGCCCGCTGACCGGTGCCAACGCGTCCTACGGCAAGTCCGTTACCCAGGGTGTCGAGCTTGGCTGCAAGGATTTCTCGACCAAGGAGCTGCCGCTTGCCAGCAAGGCCGAGGATGACCAGGCCGACGGCGAGAAGGCCGTCAACGCCTTCAACACCCTGCTCGACTGGGGCATGCAGGCCCTCGTCGGCCCGACCACCACGGGTGCGTCGGTTGCCGTTGCCGCCGAGTGCGGTAACGACCCCAAGACGTTCATGATCACCCCGTCCGCGTCCTCCGAGGACGTCACCGACGGCAAGGATTGCGTCTTCCAGGTTTGCTTCACCGACCCCAACCAGGGTGTCAACGCTGCCAAGTTCCTGGCGCAGAAGTATGCGGACGAGAAGTTCGTGCTGTTCTATAACTCCGGCGACGCATATTCTTCGGGCATCGCAGATTCCTTTAAGGCCCAGGCCGCTGAGTCCAAGCTCGAGATTGTTGACGAGGAGACCTTTAAGGACGACTCCGCCACGAGCTTTACCAACCAGCTGACCAAGGCCAAGCAGGCCGGCGCCACCATGATCTTTGCGCCGATCTACTACACGCCGGCGTCCGTCCTGCTCAAGAACGCCAAGGACATGGGCTACGACGTCAAGATGATGGGCTGCGACGGCATGGACGGCATCCTGGGCGTTGAGGGCTTCGATACCTCTCTTGCCGAGGGTCTGCTGCTCATGACCCCGTTCTCTGCCGACGACGAGAAGAACGCCGACTTCGTCAACGCTTACAAGGACAAGTACGGCGATACCCCCGACCAGTTTGCCGCCGACGCCTACGACGGCGTGCACGCGGTGGCCGAGGCCCTCAAGGAGGCCGGTCTTGGTGTCGACGCCGATCCGACCGAGGCCGCCGAGAAGCTGTCCAAGGCTATGCTCAAGATTACCGTTGACGGTCTGACCGGCAAGCTCACCTGGAACGATAAGGGCCAGGTCCAGAAGGAGCCCACGGCGTACGTCATCACCGACGGCAAGTACGTACAGGCCTAATTGGCCGCCTTACATAGAGCGGTTTTGATCCCAAGCAGGGGAGGTTTTGGCCTTCCCTGCTTGCTTGGTATCTAGGGACGATGTAACGTCCCTGTTTCATACATCAACTGGAAACCTATTCGAAAGGGGGATGTGGAACATGACGGTCTTTATCCAATACCTGGTCAACGGCCTGTCCATGGGCAGCGTCTACGCCATCATCGCGTTGGGCTACACCATGGTCTACGGTATCGCCAAGATGCTGAACTTCGCTCACGGCGACGTTATCATGGTCGGTGCCTATGTCTCGTTCTGCGCCACGTCGTATCTCGGCCTCCCGGGCTGGGCATCTGTAGTTCTCTCTTGTGTGGTCTGTACCGTTCTCGGTGTTCTCATCGAGGGTCTGGCATACAAGCCGCTGCGTCAGGCGGGCCCGCTGGCCGTTCTGATCACGGCTATCGGCGTGTCTTACTTCCTGCAGAACGCCGCGCAGCTTCTGTGGGGCGCCACGCCCAAGAACTTCACTTCGCTCGTCACCTTCCAGGTGCCGGAGTTCTTGGCCAAGTTCAACGTAAGCGCCGTCTCGCTCGTCACCATCGTCGCCTGCCTGGTTATCATGGCCGGCCTGATGTTCTTTACAGGTAAGACCAAGATGGGCAAAGCCATGCGCGCCGTGTCCGAGGACAAGGCCGCCGCTCAGCTCATGGGCATCAACGTCAACCGCACCATCTCGATGACGTTCGCCATCGGCTCTGCCCTTGCCGCCATTGCCGGTGTGCTCCTGTGCTCCTACTCGCCGGTGCTGCAGCCCACCACGGGTGCCATGCCTGGCATCAAGGCCTTCGACGCCGCCGTCTTCGGTGGCATCGGTTCCATCCCCGGCGCCTTTGTCGGTGGCATTCTCATCGGCATCATCGAGGCGATGGCGCAGGCCTACATTTCCACGAGTCTTGCCAACTCCATCGTCTTTGGTGTTCTGATCATCGTCCTGCTCGTCAAGCCTGCCGGCCTCTTGGGCAAGTACGTCCCCGAGAAGGTGTAGGTGAGCGTTATGAAGTTTCTTAAAGACAAGCAGACGCGTCACGACTTTGTTACGTACGCCATGTGCCTTGTGGCGTTCGCCATCGTGTTCTTTATGCAGTCTAACCACATGATTCCGCGCATGATCGCCGGTCAGCTGGTTCCCATCACGGCCTATATCGTCATGGCCATTTCCCTCAACCTCGTCGTCGGCATCGCGGGCGACTTGTCGCTGGGCCACGCGGGCTTTATGAGCGTCGGTGCCTATACGGGCATCGTTACCGCGGTCGCCCTCGAGAGCGCCGTTCCCTCCGATCCGGTGCGCCTGATCATCAGCATCGTGGTCGGCGCCATCGCTGCCGCCATCCTGGGCTTCTTGATCGGTATCCCGGTCCTGCGCCTGAGCGGCGACTATCTGGCCATCGTGACCCTGGCTTTTGGCGAGATCATCAAAGAGATCGTCACTTGCCTTATCGTGGGTGTCGACTCGCGCGGCCTGCACGTGATCTTTAACATCACGGGCAACTCTACGATCGACGACCTGCACCTGCTCGAGGACGGCACCGCCATAATCAAGGGCGCCCAGGGCGCCTCGGGCGTGTCGACGTACTCGACCTTCCTCGCCGGCGCCATCCTGGTCATGGTCGCACTTGTGATCGTGCTCAACCTGGTTCGCAGCCGTACCGGCCGTGCCATTATGGCCGTGCGCGATAACAAGATTGCAGCCGAGTCCGTAGGCATCTCCGTCACCGAGTACCGCATGATTGCCTTCGTGGTTTCCGCTGCCCTCGCCGGTGCTGCCGGAGCTCTCTTCGGCGGTAACTTCTCTCAGCTCTCCGCCACCAAGTTCGATTTCAACACGTCCATCCTCATTCTGGTGTTCGTGGTCCTGGGCGGTCTGGGCAATATGCGCGGCTCCGTTATCGCGGCGGCGCTGCTCACGGTGCTTCCCGAGCTGCTCCGTCAGTTCTCGGACTACCGCATGCTCATCTACGCCATCGTGCTGATCTTGGTCATGATCTTTACCAACAACCCGCAGCTCAAGGCGCTCTTCGGTCGCGTCAAGGACCGCTTTGCTTCCAAGAAGGAGGTGGCAGCCGATGCCCAGTAAATTTGAGTTCAACAAGGGCAAGATGGTCCCGTATCCTTCTGGCGCCATCGTTCCCGACCGTGACCTGGGCGAGCGCCCGGCACTCGAGTGCATCCACCTGGGCATTGAGTTCGGTGGCCTTAAGGCAGTCGATGACTTTAGCCTGACTATCGGCAAGACCGAGATCGCCGGTCTCATCGGCCCCAACGGTGCCGGCAAGACCACGGTCTTCAACCTGCTCACCAAGGTGTACCAGCCTACGCACGGCACCATCCTGCTCGATGGTGAGGACACCTCGGGCAAGTCGGTCTACCAGGTCAACCGCATGGGTATTGCCCGTACGTTCCAGAACATTCGCCTGTTCAACACCATGACGGTGGAGGACAACGTTAAGGTCGGCCTGCACAACCAGGAGCGCTACTCCGGCTTTGAGGGCGTGCTGCGCCTGCCGACGTATTGGAAGCACGAGAAGGCCGCCCACGAGCGCGCCATGGAGCTACTGTCCATTTTTGACATGGAGCACCTGGCAAACGAGCAGGCCGGATCGCTGCCTTACGGCGCTCAGCGTCGTCTGGAAATCGTCCGCGCGCTTGCCACCAACCCCAAGCTGCTGCTGCTCGACGAGCCTGCCGCCGGCATGAACCCGTCCGAGACCGCGGAGCTCATGGAGAACATCGTTAAGATTCGCGACACCTTCGGCATCGCCATCATGCTTATCGAGCACGACATGTCGCTCGTCATGAATATATGCGAGGGTATCTGCGTGCTTAACTTTGGCAAGGTCATCGCCAAGGGCACGGCCGAGGAGATCCAGAACAACGACGCCGTTATCGAGGCGTATCTGGGCAAGCAGGATAAGGGGGAGAACTAAATGGCAGAGCCGATGCTTTCCGTCTACAACATCAACGTCTGGTACGGCGCTATCCACGCCATCAAGGACATCTCCTTTAACGTCAACGAGGGCGAGATCGTGGCCCTGATCGGTGCGAACGGTGCCGGCAAGTCCACAACGCTCAAGACTGTCTCGGGCCTGCTGCGCTCCAAGACCGGCTCCATCAAGTTTATGGGCGAGGACATTACCCATACGCCTGCCGACAAGCTGGTGGGCAAGGGCCTGGCTCAGGTCCCCGAGGGCCGTCGTGCCTTTTTGCAGATGACGGTCGAGGAGAACTTGGAGATGGGCGCCTACACGCAGCCCAAGTCCACGGTGGCTCCGGGCCTGGAGCGCGTCTACGAGCAGTTCCCGCGCCTGAAGGAACGTCGTCGCCAGGTCGCCGGCACCCTTTCAGGCGGCGAGCAGCAGATGCTCGTTATGGGGCGCGCCCTTATGAGTAACCCCAAACTGCTTATGCTCGACGAGCCTTCCATGGGTCTGGCACCGATTCTGATCGAACAGATCTTCCAGATTGTCGAGGACTTGCACAAGGCCGGTACCACGGTGCTTCTGGTCGAGCAAAACGCGCAGATGGCGCTTTCCATCGCCACGCGCGGTTACGTGCTCGAGACTGGCAAGATCACCATGACCGGCACCGGTCAAGAGCTGCTGCACGACGATAACGTCCGCAAGGCCTATCTGGGTGGCTAGGAGGTTCCGCCGTTCTACCGAACGGCGGACCAGTCGACGCTGCGCGGGCACCAGAGCGACAACTTGTCATTCAAAGAGGGCGGCATGACCAGAAGGTCTATGCCGCCCTCTTTTCATGCCAATCTGTTCGCTCTGGTGCCCGCTCGCTGTCCGTCCTCTGCCTGCGGCGTTGGAGGTAGTCGTTGGGGACGTTTTCCTTCGTCCCCACCAAATCATTTTGCTCTGTCATGCGGGTTGGTTTTTAAAGTGCGACAATGCCGTGTGGAAATAGAAATGTCATCTGGGGGTCTATCTATGGTGTACGAGTTTTGTGCCGAGAACTTTGAGCGGGTGCCGGCGGCTATCGATGCCGGTGCAAGGCGTATCGAGCTGTGCGACAACCTTGCCGTTGGTGGCACCACGCCTTCGGCCGGCGTTATCAGCGCTACGACCAACTATGTCCACGAGCACGATGCACGGGTGATGTGCATGATTCGCCCGCGTGGCGGCGACTTTCACTACGACCAGGACGAGCTGCGTATGATGGAGATGGACCTGGGCCTTGCCGTAAGCGCCGGCGTTGACGGCTTGGTCTTTGGCTGCTGCAAGCCCTGCGCTGGCGGATGGGCGCTCGACGAACTTACGCTTGGCGCCCTCGTGATGGCTGCGGGCTGCGCGACCGAGGAATGTAAGCGTGAGCCCATCGACATCACCTTCCACATGGCATTTGACCAGCTCTCGCCCGAGGCTCAGCTCGATGCGATTGATACACTTGCCGACTGCGGCGTTACGCGCATCCTCACGCATGGCGGCGCTGCCGGTACGTCGATCGAGGATAATTTCGATCACCTGGCTCGTTTAATCGAGTATGCGGGTGATCGTTTGACCATCCTTCCCGGCGGCGGCATCACTACGGCAAATCGCGACGCGGTCGCGGCGGCGCTAGACGTCTCCGAGCTCCATGGCACCAAGATCGTGCCGCTGGAGGTATAACCCGTGGCGCTGGTATTCGATGTTCAGCAGGCGAGCGGCAAGCCCGACGACAACCGTCGCCCCGGTACCGCGTGTCCCTTTTGCAACACGGAGGGGCTCACCAACATCATCCAGCGCGACGGTGACTGCATCTGGCTCGAGAATAAGTTCAAGACCCTGCGCGCCACCCGTCAAACCGTGCTGATCGAGTCGGCCGATCACGATGCCGACCTGGTGACCTATAAGCCGGATGAACTCCACCATGTGATGAGGTTTGCTCTGGATTGCTGGCAGCAGATGATCGATTCGCAGCAGTATCGAAGCGTGCTCATGTACAAGAACAAGGGTCCGCTTTCGGGCGGCAGCCTCGTCCATCCACACATGCAGATTGTGGGCTTGGAACAGGAGGACGGCTATGCGGCGCTGACCTCAGCCAACTTTGAAGGCATCGATGTTTGGCAGAGGGGAAGGGTTGCGGTCAACATCTCAACCGAACCGATTATGGGGTTCTTTGAGGTCAATGTTTCAGCCCCGCGGGGAATCGCCGCCAGCGATGGCGCGCGAGACCAAGCCGAGACGGACCTCTTCGCCGATGCGATTCAGGTAGCTCTGCGCTATATCCTGAACGAGCACCATGGTGGTCGCGCAGAGTCGTACAACTTGTTCTTCTACCACATGGACGGCCGGACCATTGCCAAGGCGCTTCCGCGCTGGGTGGTTTCACCCTACTTTGTCGGGTATCGGCTGGCTCAGGTCAATGCTGAGACCACGCTCGATGTCGATGCGGAGCGATTCCGCGCACATCTGGAGGCGCTCACATCGTAAAGTGAGCGCCCGCACACTGCGGACGGTTTAGCGCGCCATTGCATCGCGGCCGGCCTCGACCCGCTTGCGCTGGGCGGCGCGCTCCTCGCCGGTCAGACGCTCAAAGAAGTGTCCGATAAGCGAGGCGAGCACCTGCTGAAACAACGTTCCACACATGACGGGAAACACAACTTCGCCCGGAAAGTATTGCGTGGCGATGACGGCGCCCGAAGAGATATTGCGCATGCCGCAGGTAAAGCACATGGTGGTCGTTTCGCTATATGGCAGATGCAGCGCGCGGGCGACCAGAATGCCGACGACAAAGCCGCTGATGGCGAAGACCAAAATAAAGAGGGCGACTTCCAAGCGCACCGCGTTCATGTGCAGCACGTACTCGCTCATGGCGGTGGAGTTGGACGCGATGACCCCCATCATCATGAACTTGCAGGCGGGCGAGAGCGCGGGGGAGAGTTTCTCATGACCCCAGCCGCGCGTGAGTTCGTTAATGACGATACCGAGTACGGCGGGGATGGCGATCATAAAGGCCATGTCTTGCATCATGCTCGGCACATCGATCGAGACGGTGGCGCCCAGCAGGAGCTTGAGCGTAAGAGGAATCGTCACAGGCGAGATAACCGAGGACGTCAGGATAATGGTGAGCGCGAGCGGGCCGTTGCCGCCGAACATGCTAATCCACATAAAGGCAGTGACTGCCACGGGTACGCTGTACTCGAGCACGATGCCGCAGACAAGGTTGGGGTTGGAACCAAAGAACAGTGAGCCCATGGCATACGCCGCGATGGGGATGAGCACAGCCGAGACAATTAACGCCAAAATCAGATGCAGGGGACGGCGGAGCACCTCGGCCACCTGATGGAAGGTGTTGCTCAGCGCACCTTGGAACGTCATAAAGGCGAAAAGGGCGGGAACGATGGGCTTGAGAACGCCGATCTGCTGGGGAAAGAGCACGCCGAGCGCCACGCAAATCGGAACGATGACCTGCATGTGTCCCGCGAGAAATTTGCCCAGTCCAACCCATTGCTTCATATGCTCTGTGACTCCCTTTGCTCGTGAATCCGTTTTGAATGGATATGCTAGACGCTCGCATGCGTCCGTGCGTCAGAAACGCTCGAATATTTCGAGGCTATTACCGGCAGCGTTTACCGAAACCGCGGCGTGCTGCGGCGATTGGCGTCCGCGCTGCACGGTATAATAAATCCGTTCAACAGATCTGCCTGCCGAAGCGGGCATACACAGAGGACTCATCGCTATGAACCGTGAGAGGTATCGCGGCGACCTGCCCCTATCGAGGGTGGGTGCCTATGTCATCGCTTAAGACGACGCATCGCTGGGCGGTCGCTCAGCAAAACCCCGAGCTCGAAAAGGAGCTTTCGGCTGGCCTGGGCATACCCGGGCTGGTGGCGCGCATTATGGTTGCGCACGGCATTACATCCATCGAAGAAGGTCAGCTGTTTTTGACGCCTTCACTCGATCGCGACTGGGCCGACCCACTCATTATCCCGGGCATGTCGGTCGTTGCCGACCGCGTCGAGCGTGCTATTCGTAACCACGAGCACATCGCGGTCTTTGGCGATTTTGACGTTGACGGTATTACGTCGACCTGCCTGTTGACCGAGGCGCTGCGCACGTTTGGCGCCGATGTCACGCCGTTTATTCCGCATCGCTTTGACGAGGGCTACGGTCTTTCGCGCGCGGCGCTCGACCGCGTTAACGAGCTCGCTCGCCCCCAGCTGATCGTGACTGTCGATAACGGTATTGCCGCCAAGGAAGAGGTTTCCTATCTGGAGAGCCTGGGGATCGATTTGGTGGTCACGGACCATCACGAGCCCTCCGATCAGGTGCCGCAGGGCGTGCCCCTGACCGACCCTAAGCTCGAGGACGAGGGTCCTTCGCGTGAGCTTGCCGGTGCCGGCGTGGCACTCAAGCTGGTGCAGGTCCTGGGCGAGCGTCTGGGCAAGCCGTCGTATTGGCGTTCGCTGATCGAGGTTGCGGCGCTGGGCACCGTGTCCGACATGATGCCGCTGGCGCCCGAGAACCGCGCGCTGGTCGCCGAGGGCATCCAGCAGATGCGCGTGACCGCCCGCCCCGGCTATATCGCGCTGGCCGCGCTCGCCAAGGCCGACCTCTCTAGCATTACGGCCGATGGCCTGTCGTTTTCGCTCATTCCTCGCTTGAACGCCGCCGGCCGCATGGCCGATCCCAAGCTGGCGCTCGACCTGCTGCTTGCCCGCGATCCTATCGAGGCAAGCGCGCTGGCGGCCGAGCTCGAGGAGATCAACCGTCAGCGTCGCGAGATCGAGGCGGAGCTCACGCGCGATGCCATGGCAAAGGTCGAGGAGACCTATGATGGCGGTCGCGCAATCGTCGTGGGTGGCGAGGGCTGGCACGAGGGCGTCAAGGGTATCGTGGCGAGCCGTCTGACCAACCGTTATCACGTGCCGGCGCTGCTGTTCTCGATCGAAGACGGTATTGCTCGCGGTTCGGGTCGCTCGGTGGGCAAAGTCAACCTGTTCGACGCTGTCGAGCGCTGCTCCGATCTGCTGATTCGTCGCGGCGGGCCTGCGGG
>URNK01000063.1 GCA_900549195.1 uncultured Collinsella sp. | reverse complement strand
CGAGATGAGCGCTAGTCTCGTGGGCTCGGAGATGTGTATAAGAGACAGCTCGTGGCGCTGTCGGAATGCGCGCTCGAGATTGGCGAATACACGCCCATGCAGATCAAGCAGGCTGTGGTGGGCACCGGCGCCGCGGACAAGCGGCAGGTCGCCTACATGGTACGCACGCTAACGCAGCTCGACCACGACCCGCATCCCGACCATGCCGCCGATGCCCTGGCTTGCGCCATCTGCCACGTAAACCTCAGCCGCACCCGCGCCCTTACCGGTGGCGAGTTCTATCAACAGAGAGGAACCGGATACTGATGATTTCCCAGCTCCACGGAACGCTTGTCGAGGCCACGATGAGCTCTGCTGTCGTCGATGTGTCGGGCGTTGGCTTTGAGCTCGGCATTTCGGGCAGCACTGCGGCCACGTTGCCGACGCCCGGTGGCGAGGTCCGCCTCTACACGCGTATGCAGGTGCGCGAGGACGCCATGACACTTTTCGGTTTTTCCTCAAAGGATGAGCGCACGATGTTCGACCGGCTCGTGTCCGTTTCGGGCGTTGGCCCGCGCCTGGCGCTTGCCGTGCTTTCCACCTATACCGTGGGGCAGCTGTATTCGCTGGTGATGGCCGAGGACGACAAGGGCATGGCCAAGGTACCCGGTGTGGGCAAAAAGACAGCTCAGCGCCTGATCCTGGAACTCAAGAGCACCTTTGCCAAGGATAAGGGCTTTGTGCCGGTCGACGTGATTCCCGGACAGGTTGCGATGCCCGTGCCCGCTGCCGCTCCCTCGGCGATCGATGATGCCCGTGCGGCGCTCCTTTCCATGGGCTTTAGCCCGCAGGAGACCGATGTTGCCCTGAGCGGGTATGATGGGCAGAATATGCGTGTCGAGGATCTGCTCGGCGCGGCGCTTAAGCGACTCGGAATGGATGCGTGATGTGGGAAGCCGATGACTCTCAGGACCTGTGGGCGACGCCCGGCAACTCGCCGGCGGCATCCATGGCGCACGGCGAGCGCATGGTGGGCTCGGAGCTGACGGCCGAGGACCTCGATGTCGACCGCACTTTGCGCCCCCAGCGCCTGGACGATTACTGTGGTCAGGAGCACATCAAGCAGAGCCTGCGCGTGTTGATCGAAGCGGCGCAGAGCCGTGGCGAGACGCTCGACCACGTGATCTTCTCGGGTCCTCCGGGCCTGGGCAAGACCACGCTGGCCACCGTTATCGCCAACGAGCTGGGCGCTCAGATCAAGACCACGAGTGGCCCTGCCATCGCGCGCACGGGTGACCTGGCGGCCATCCTTACTAACTTGCAGCCGGGTGATGTGCTGTTTATCGACGAGATCCACCGCCTCAACCGTTCGGTCGAGGAGGTCCTGTACCCCGCGATGGAGGACTTTGCCCTCGATATCGTGATTGGCAAGGGTCCGGCGGCGCGCTCGATTCGCCTGGATATTCCCAAGTTTACGCTGGTAGCGGCAACGACCCGCTCAGGCATGTTGACCGGCCCGTTGCGCGACCGCTTTGGCATTTCGTATCGCCTGGATTACTACACGGTCGAGGAGCTCGCGCAGATTGTGACGCGCTCGGCGACTATCCTGGGCGTGACGATCGACCATCCCAGTGCACTCGAGATCGGCTCGCGTTCGCGCGGCACGCCACGTCTTGCCAACCGCCTTCTCAAGCGCGTGCGCGATTACGCACAGGTGCGTGGCAGCGGCCCTATCGAGCTCGATATCTGCCGCCAGGCGCTCGAGTTTTTCGAGATCGACGAGCTCGGTCTGGACTGGATGGATATTCGTATCTTGGAGACGCTTGCCAAGACGTTCTCCGGCCGTGCTGTAGGCCTGACGACCCTTGCCAGTGCGGTGGGCGAGGACCCGGGCACGCTCGAGGATGTCTATGAGCCCTATTTGCTGCAGTGCGGGTTGATGATTCGTACGCCGCAGGGCCGTCAGGCAACCCTTCGCACCTTTGAGCACCTGGGGATTGAACCTACCGTTTAGGGCGCTTTGTTTTGGCGGGCTGTTGGACTATCGCTGGGCATCGGGTAAACATATCGCCGTTCATCGGTTATGGGCGTTTTACTATTGCGCGCCCGTGCTATGCTGAATTGGTCTTTTTCTCATTCGGTAACGAAAGGACCGCCCATGCCTACTGACATCGAAATCGCACGTTCTGTCACGCCACTGCCTATTACCGAGGTGGCCAAGAACGCCGGCGTCGACGTTAAGCACCTTATTCCGTACGGCTTCGACAAGGCTAAGGTCGACTATTCACTGCTCAACGAGCCGACTGATCACCAGGCCAAGCTCGTCCTCGTGACCGCTATCAACCCAACGCCCGCGGGCGAGGGCAAGACCACCACGACCATCGGTCTGGCCGACGGCCTGCGTCGTCGCGGCGTCAAGAGTGCCGTTGCCCTGCGCGAGCCTTCGCTCGGCCCCGTCTTTGGCGTTAAGGGCGGTGCTGCCGGCGGCGGCTGGGCTCAGGTCATCCCCATGGAGGATATCAACCTGCACTTTACCGGCGACTTCCACGCTATCGGTGCCGCCAATAACCTGCTGGCCGCCATGCTTGATAACCACATCCAGCAGGGCAATCAGCTCGGTATTGACGTTAAGCGCATCACTTGGAAGCGCGTCGTCGATATGAACGACCGTCAGCTGCGCCACGTCATCGACGGCATTGGCGGTAAGGCCCAGGGCGTGCCGCGCGAGGACGGCTTCGATATCACCGTCGCCTCCGAGGTCATGGCAATCCTGTGCCTGTCTACGAGCATCAGCGACCTCAAGGAACGCTTGGGTGAGATTGTCGTCGGCTATAGCTTTGCCGGCGAGCCCGTCCGTGCCCGCGACCTCAAGGCCCAGGGTGCCATGGCCGCGTTGCTTAAGGACGCGCTCAAGCCCAACCTGGTGCAAACGCTCGAGGGCACGCCCGCGTTTGTCCACGGCGGTCCCTTCGCCAATATCGCCCACGGCTGCAACTCCATCATGGCCACGCGTATGGCGATGCGCTTTGGCGATGTTGCCATTACCGAGGCCGGCTTCGGTGCCGATCTGGGTGCCGAGAAGTTCCTCGACATCAAGTGCCGCATGACGGGCGTTCGCCCCAGCGCCGTCGTGATCGTCGCTACCGCCCGTGCGCTTAAGTACAACGGTGGCGTCGCCAAGGCCGACCTCAACGAGGAGAACCTCGAAGCACTCAAGGCTGGCATGCCCAACCTGCTGCGTCACGTCGACAACATCCAGAACGTTTATGGTCTGCCCTGCGTGGTCGCCATCAACCGCTTCCCGACGGACACCGAGGCCGAGCTTGCGCTCATCGAGTCCGAGTGCCAGAAGCTCGGCGTCAGCGTTAAGCTTTCCGAGGTCTGGGCCAAGGGCGGCGAGGGCGCGCTCGACCTGGCCGATGAGGTCATGCGTCTGATTGAGCAGCCGAGCGAGCTCAAGTTTGCCTACGAGGACGGCGCCGATGTGGCCGACGCCCTCGAGGCCGTTGCCACCAAGGTCTACCGCGCCGACGGCGTCGACTTTACGCCGGCTGCCAAGCGCCAGCTCGCCGAGCTGCGCGAGAACGGCTTTGGCAACCTGCCGGTGTGCGTGGCCAAGACGCAGTACAGCTTTAGCGACAACGCCAAGGCGCTGGGCGCTCCCGAGGGCTTCCACATCACCGTGCGCGAGCTCAAGGTTTCCGCCGGTGCCCACTTTGTGGTCGCGCTGACCGGCAGCGTTCTGACCATGCCCGGCCTGCCCAAGGTTCCCGCGGCCGAGAACATCGACGTCGACAACGACGGCAACATCACCGGCCTGTTCTAAGCCTGCTGCTCATAGCCGCTTGCCCGCCCCGCCGTGCCCACAAGGCCCGGCGGGGCTTTTTGATCCTTAGGACCGCGCATGTCTTGTAGATACCGACGGACTCTGCCCATCATAGGCTTTTGCGCGGGTAGAATGCATGGATAACTTGAGACTCACGCGCGACGGAAAGGAATCGTTGCATGGATCAGGACAAGACAACCGTGATGGGCGGCTACGGTTCCGCGCAGGCTGGCGATAGCGCCGATGCGACCCGCGTTGTTCCCAACCCCGGTTATACCGACCCCGCCGCGACGCAGCCTTCTGCCGAGCCCACCCGGGTTATGGGCTATGGCGACACGGCGCAGGATTCTTACGCTGCATCTTCGCAAGGCCCCTATGGCAACGCAGCTCCGGATCCGTTTGATTACGCGCCGCAGGATTCTTATGCTGCCTCGACGCCGAATCCCTATGACAACCTGCCGCAAAATCCCATTCCGCAGCCTCAGCAGACGACGTATATGCCTCGCACGGCGCAGCCTCGCTACGAGTCGCGCGAGCCGTATCGCGAGTACCCCAAGTCGATTCCGCAATATGGCGAGGACGAGGAGAAGAAGCCGTCGCGTTCGTCGAGCGTGATCAAGAAGATCCTCATCGTGCTGGCGATTTTCTTTGCCTTGTCGGTCGTGTTCGCCATCGTGTCGGGCATGCTCAACAAGCGGGGCGCCACGACCGATGCCACGACCGAGCAGGCCGAGACCACCCAGTCTGCTGCCGTCGACCTGAGCGATATCCCGGGACAGTACTGGTCCAACGCCAAGAAGCTCCTCAAGTCACGCGGAGCCGACCTTTCGAACGCCGTGATCCTGACCGACGATGGCTCAACGCCCGTCATCGATTCCAACTGGGTTGTTACGAATGCCTACTATAACGACAACGGCAACCTGGAGATTCAGCTCACGCACAAGAACAGCTATGGCAACTCGTCCGGCGGCCAAAGCGGTACCGACAGCTCGAGCTCCAATACGCTGGAGGATTTGAGCAACAAGGCACAGGAGTTGGGAGACAAGGCACAAGAGCTGGGCGATACAGCCCAAAACCTCGGCGATACTGCTCAGAATCTGGGCGATATGGCTACCAATGCCTGGGACGCGCTGCAAAACGGCATCTCGGGCGCGCAGGGAAACTAGCTGTTAAGCAGGCTACAGTTGCTCGGCCGGACGGTCGGGCGAGCTAAAGCCCGAATCAAAGGTGACGACGCATGAGGCATCGGGTCGGCGCTCGTGCACGATGCGCGTGACGAGCCCCAGCAGCTCCTCGTCGGATATGTCAAAGCCGTCGGGACGCACCAGGTCAAACGAAACGAACCCGTCGTGCTCGTGCAGGTCGTGGATGGAGAGCGCGGGATCGATCTGCATGACGCCGCGCTTGACCCAGCCGCGCAAGTCATCGCCGGTTGTCGCGATGGGGTCGCAGTGCAGTGTGATACCAATGCCCATCTGGCGCTTGATGTCGTGCTCGATGGTGTCCAGAATCTCGTGGTGCTCAAACGCGTCGCCCTCGCCGGGCATCTCCACGTGGGCGCTGGCAAACTGACGACCGGGGCCGTAGTCGTGCACCATGAGGTCGTGTGTGCCCAAGACCTGCGGATAGGACATGATCTTGTCGCGGATTGCCTGGACGAGCTTGGGGTCGGGCGCTTGCCCCAGCAACGGGCTGATGGCGTCGCGCACCAGGCCCAGGCCGCTGATGCAGATGAAGATGCCCACACCCAGGCCTGCCCAGCCATCGAGATCAAAGCCGGTCGTCTGCGAAATAAGCGCCGCCACCAAGACCGAGCCCGAGGTGATGACGTCGTTTTTGGAGTCCTGCGCCGTGGCGATGAGCGTTTCGGAGTCGATGCGATCGCCCAGCGTGCGGTTGAACGCTGCCATCCAGAATTTGACGAGCATGGACAGAACAAGGGCAGCCATGGAGAGCGCCGAATACACGGTGGGCGAGGGCTTGATGATCTTGGTGACCGACTCGAGGATTAGGTTGATGCCGACGGCACAAACCAGGACGGCGACAAACAGACCAGCCAGGTACTCGTAGCGGCCGTGGCCGTAAGGGTGGCCCTCGTCTGCCGGGCGGCTGGCAAGGCGGAACCCGAGCAGGCTCACGATGTTGCTCGAGGCATCGGAGAGGTTGTTGAAAGCGTCGGCGATGAGGGAGACGGAACCGGCGAGCAGGCCCGCGATGCCCTTGGCCAGGCACAGGGTGATGTTGAGGCCAATGCAGATGAGGCTTGCGGCAAAACCCGCGTTGGTGCGGCAAGATGCATCGACCGGCTCGTCCTCGCCGCCGGGAACAAGCGTATGTACCAGCCGATTTACAAATAGCATAGCGGTCGTCCTCACAATCATGTTTAAGGGGATAGTGTAGCTCGCGCGGGGGCGCCGTGCACCGATGCTCAGAAAATGCAGCAATAGTCTGCCGGTGCTAACGAGCGAGCCTTCTTGTCTGCCTGGGTGGTCCATTTTGGGCCACATGGGTATGGGCATGTGCCTGTTTGCTCGACATACTTAATGTCGACAGCCCCTGTGCAAAGGAGGACGTTTCCATGGACGAGATGTTTGCCATTAAATGTCAAAACTGCGGCGGCCCTATGTACTCGCACCAAGCTAAGCGCAGCTTTGAGTGCGCCTATTGCGGCACGGTCGTTCCGTGGCAGGCGGACGCCGGAGAGCCCAAGAGCGCTTTGGGTATTCGCCATACGCCGTTGACGGTGGTGGATGGACTGCTCAAACTCACGCATGTGTCGCAACTCGAGCGCCCGGAGGACCCGGACTGGTATTTCTTCAACGCGCACTGGCGCAATCAGTCGGTCCTGGAACATCTGCTGTGGGAGGATCGCGGCACGGCGCAAGAGTTCCAAGAGGTCACGCATGTGAGCATTCCTTGCCCCTTCTGCGGGGCGTCCTTTGAGGGCGAGTCAACGCAGCGCGTGTTTGAGTGCCCGTCCTGCGGCAACAAGATCGGCATTGCCGACCTGCTCAAGCCCGGTACCTTCAGCAAGCGTCTGACCATGGGCGTGGGTGCAGAGTATGTGCCGGAGCAGGGCATTCCCTGCGAAATCTCGCCGCAGCAGGCACGTGCCAACGCACTGCAGCTGGTGCGCCAGTATGCGGAATCCTTTGCCGGGCACGACGTGGAAGATGCGATCCAAAACGACATGATGCTCTTCTATTTCCCCATGGCGCTGGCGGACCTGCGCATGATGGCGTCCTTCCCGGGCAAGGGCCTGAGCAAGGAGACCTTGGTGTACTACGAGGTGCTCGACTGGGCATATCCCAGGGCAAACTACCTGGACGTTCGCCTCATGGGCATTTTGGAGCCGTGGGACTTTGCCAAGGTTGGGCCGTTTGACCCGGCCATGCAGGAAGGTGACTTTCGCGTTGTCTCCGTCGATGCGTCTACCAAGGACCAGGTGGTTATTGATAAGTTGGCGCTCGACGTTGCGGGCAACGACGCCGAGGCGGTGCTGGGATTCAATAAAAAGAGCATCCGCACGTGGGCGCGCAAGGCCCGCAAGCACAAGGACGGCTTGGTTATGGTGCCGGTGTACTTTGTCGATCGTCCTGCCTCGGATAGTCGCGATGGCGAACAGGTGCGCATCGCCGTGAACGGCCAGACGGGCCGCGCGGCTGCGGTGGTGTTTAGTGACAAGCGCGAGACGCATGTGGTGGCACCGCTCAATCCCAACGTGATGCTGTCGAGCGAAAGCACCGTGCACGCCACGCCCATCGAGGTCAAATACGTTAAATCGCCGTTCCTATACCAGATCGTACGCCGTGGAGGCTGCGAGCAACCGCGCCAGGTTGCAGCCGCCGTCGAGGGTTCCTACCGAGAGGAGAAGCCCAAACGTCGCGGCCTGCTGGGTGCGCTATTTGGGAAGTAGGGGAGTGGCGCCGGGGTGTCGGGCTGCATCACAAGGTCATTAGATGAATTTAAAAGTGCTGGGAACGTGCTAACATTGCCGATAGCCTTAATCTTGTAGAAGCGGAGGCCGGATTATGGGTTTTGCGGATCAGCAGCTTCAGATTCAGGTACCGTATTCTCCTGACGACACGTTTAATGCCTTGAAGGCAGCTATGGAAAAGCTACCTAAAGTAAAAGTTGATAGCGCATCGCCCACAACAAGAACAGTTGCAGCCGAGATTGGTATGAGCCTTTGGTCCTGGGGTGAAAATATCAGTATTTCGGTTGTTCCAGTTGAAGGCGGATCTGGCGTTACTGTCATCTCGTCATCTAAGGTCAGGGCAAACGTATTAAACGGGGGCAAAAATGCAAAGAATATTGCCGAGATAGTCGATGCCCTATCGAAGGAGCTCGAGCAGTATCCGCAGGTCTCACAGACTATTGAGACGCTGGTGGATAGTGGTGATGTAGCTGCAAGGCTCGAGAGGCTTGCAGCGCTGCGTGAAAGTGGAGTACTTACCGAGGAAGAGTTTGCTGCAGAAAAGGCGAAAATTCTTTCGTAATTAGACACGATGGTTGGATTTGCATTCTGGTATTGAACTTGTTTATACCAGGCTGAAAACATCGTGTGGAATAAAAGTGCGCAGTAGCCTCGCCTTATACAGCAATAGGGACCTCTTTTGGGCGCCCTGCCTTTGGTGCGTCGGCGAGTCGTGCCTCGATGGAAGCTTTGGACACCATTCACTTGGTGCCATCCTTCCATGAATCCAACAGCCCTGCATTTATCAGTTGCGATACCCGCGCTGAGCTAACACCGAGTATACGCGCGGCATTCGCTGCGGTGACGGCGGGGATGTCGGCGAGTTCGCGGCTGACGGCTACGGCGATAATCTTGCCGCCGTGTCGCGGCTCATGTCCGAAGTCTGGCGCGGGAAGTTCAATGCCGTCCGAATCAAAGAACTCGAATTCCCATGCGTAAACCAGGTAAGACCTCCTCTAATGGCGAATAATACGAGGCGTACTCCTAGAAGCATTGCCAGTCGCATCGATGCGGCCGATCATGCCTATCTTAAAGCCTCGCGCGGACTCGAATTTCAATGTCGCCTAGCGCCTTCGTGCAGGATTCCCGAAGTGACTAAAATGTGACCATAGAGGCAGTTTTAACTCTAACCATGGGGAGCGATGTGTATGGACAACAACACTTTGCTATTCCAGGGTAAGGGTTCGGGCAGGTTTAAAGACGTCAAGATCTACCCTAATCGCATTGAGGTACTCAAGAAGGGCACTTTCGGCGGCAAGCACACCGAGATTGTCTACCTTAAGGACATCACGGGGGTCAGCAGGATCAAGGGCCGCGACGTTTTTCTGCGCAACAGGCTGTTGACTGCCTGTGTCTTTAGCCTGAGCAGCCGCTCCCAGGCTCAGGAATTCGTCAACGTGCTGAACATAGTGATGTAGCCTATGGCGGCGTTCGGGCCAAGGTAAAAATCGGGGGCACAGAACGGTGTCCTACGCTCCCGATTGAGTCGATGTGTTTAAAAGGCCGGCTTGCCTATTCGCTAGCGCCTTCGCTGTCTTCGCGGTCACTGGCAAGCTTTGCCGCGCCAGCGACCGTTGTCGCCACGGCGGCAGCGGCGAGCCCGGCGGCGATACCAGAGCCGTCGCCCGTGTCGGCGAGTTTTCCGCCCGAGTCCTTGCTCTTGTTGCC